>DASSML010000040.1:0-17153 GCA_035688895.1 Gemmatimonadales bacterium | reverse complement strand
GTGAGTCCTCCGGTCGCGGACGCGGCCACGTCGACCGCGGCCGAGCTGACCGAGGCCGGGTGGCGTCCGAGCAGGGTCTCCCGCCGCACCCGGCGGCCGGCGGTGAGCGCACCGACGAAGACGGCATCCAGCACGCGGTCGCTGGTCCCGGCGCTCCGCGCAGCCTGGTAGGCTCGGCGCACCTGCCCCAGGATCTCGCGCTCGCCCAGGATCTGGGAGTCGAGCCCCGCGGCGACGGTATAGAGATGACGCACGGCGGCCGAGCCATCGAGCCGGGTCACCGCGTGATGACGGCCGGCACCGCGGGCGCGCGCGAAATCCTCGAACCACTGGCCGAGATCGTGCTCGCCGGTCCAGTACACCTCGCAGCGATTGCAGGTCGAGAGGAGCACGGCGCTCCTGCCCGCCAGGCGCTCAGCGGCGAGCCAGGCCTCCGACTCGGTCGGCGTCAGGGCGAACTGCTCCCGCACCTCGACGCCGACGGTATGGTGGCTCACGCCAACGACATGGAACGACGGTTCGTGGCTCACGATCCAACGGTACCGCGCGCCGGCGAGGACGGCAATCCGCGTCGGCCCGGACCGGCCTCCGTAGGACTACGGACCGGCGTCGAGAGCCCCCGGGTCGACCCGAGGGCTCATCGTGTACGCCGGCGACCGGCCTCAGGTGGCCTGGACCGGAATCTCCCGAGGACGGGCCCGCTCGGCCTTCGGCACCGTCACGGTCAGGATCCCGTTCTGGAAGGTGGCCGACACCTTCTCGGAATCGACGGTGGTCGGCAGCGCGAAGCTCCGCTCGAAGACGCCGTAGCTCCGCTCGTAGCGGTGCACCCGCTCGGTGCGCTCCTCCGCCTGCTGCTTCTTCTCGCCGCGGATGGACAGGAGGTTGTTCTCCAGGGACAGCTTCACATCCTCCGCTGTGACACCGGGAAGCTCCATGAGAATCTTCACCGCGTCCTTGTCCTCCAGTACGTCACAGGCAGGGTACCAGGACGACGTGATGGCCCCGCCTTCGTCCTGACTGAACGGCCAGGTGTTGAACGCCTCGTCCAGCGCGTTGCCCAGGCGGCGCAGGCTCTGGTATGGGAGCGGGCGCCGAGTGGTGGTGACAAGCATGGTTCGCTCCAATCGACAGGGTCTGGATGAGCCGTGCCGGAGTGGCCGGCTCGTGACCACCGTCAAAAGCAGACAACATGCCGCGCGCTGGCCCTCAAGTTCGGCCAATTTGACCGAAGGAAAATGCCACGTGGCAGATCGGCAGGGCAGCTACGTTGGGGGGGCCGGCGTCTTCGGCCGGTGGGTCAGCCTCCGCTCGGGCACCAGCCGGGCCACCAGGCTGTAGGGAAGCTCCACGACTTCTCGGACCCCTGGTACCGTCGAAATGGCCCGGATCGGCGTCTTCACCCGGGTGCGCATCTCCTCCAGCATCGCCGCGACCAACGCCCGTCCCAGCCCCCGCTCCTGGGCGGGGAGCGCCAGCAGCCGGTGCACTGCGTACAACCCGATCACGACGCTGGCGGCCCACAGAAAATCCAGGCCGTGGAAGTCCAGGGGCCGGAGCATCAGCGCCATCTCGCGGCCCCAGGTGGAGCTCCACTGGACGGTGATGGTGAAGCGCTGGGTGTTGAGCCAGTCGGCGGAGAGGCCGGCCAGAATGGGGGCGACCGCGGCGGCCATCCCGGAGACCAGCGCGTTGGTCGCCAGATAGGCCGCGGCCTCGCCGCGTGGCGCCACCTGCAGCGCCAGGGTTCCGGTCCCGAGGTTGACCCCGGCCGCGGTGAGTCCGGCCACCACGTGCAGCACCACCAGCAGGGCGATCACTAACGTCTCCGAGGCGAGCAGGTCCACGAAGGGCCAGGTCGCGACCGTCAGCAGGTATCCCGCGCCCGAGACCCGCAGCACGGTGCGGAGATCGAAGCGGTCGGCCATCGCGCCCCACCAGCGGAAGGCGAGCGCGGTCATGCCCTGGGAGAGTACCGTGAGTCCGACCACCCATGCCATCGGCAGTCCGAATCGACGCAGCAGGTAGACGCTGAAGAAGGGCGCGGTGAGGTTCGCCGCGAAGGTCCAGCAGGCGAGGAAGATCATGACCGGGCGGAAGCCGCGGTCGGCGAGCGGGGTGCGGAAGATGTCGCGCCACGGCCGCCGCGCGGAGGGCGGCATCGCGGGCTCGGGAATGCGGGCGAGGAACAGGAGTCCGACGAGGCCCGCCAGCACTCCCACGCCGAAGACCAATACGTATGCCGGGAGCGCCGACGCTCCCTGCCGAGGCAGCGCGTCCACCGTATAGCCGGCGGCGAGGACCAGCACGGCGCTGACCGAGGTGGCCGCGGCCATACGCCGGGCAAAGGCACGCGCGATGGCGTGCTCGGGCAGGAAGTCCCGCATCCACGGCGTCCACGCCGCGCCCGCCACCGTGCCGCATGACGCCGCGAGGGCCAGACAGACGAACAGCGCCGGGATGCGCCGGTCCGGGGGGATGAGCCAGGGAATGGCCAGCGCGGCGGCCCAGCTCGCCCGGCTGGCCAGCGCCGCCCACCAGGTGATCACCTTGCGGGCGCGCCACCGCTCGATCAGGGCGACGGTCGGCAGCTGCAGGATCTGGGTGAGCGGACCGAGGGCCGCGAGCAGCCCGATGCCGCCGTTGGAGACGCCCAGGAGCAGGGCGTACCCCACGAGCAGCGGCCCACTCTGCAGTGATTCGCGCACCTGGCTGCAGACTCCGTCGGCGAGAAACGCCGTCAGTCCGCGCCGACGCGCGTCATCGTCCAGCGTCTCTACCGGTCGCCAGAACGCCATGCGCCTCCGTCCGCTTGCCTCCGGCCACTGCCGCGCCGAAACTTCCTGCCATGTCCAACCCATTGCGGTATCGCATGGCGATCGCGCTGCTCGCGCTCGTCGCGGCCCTCGTGGCGCTCTACCTCCATCTCTGGAAGGCAGGATACACCGGCACGCTGTCCTGCACGAGCGGCCACGGCTGCGAAACGGCGATGCTGAGTCCCTGGGGGTGGTTTCTCGGGGTCGACGTGGCCCTCGTCGGGACGATCGGCTACATCCTGATTCTGGCCAGCGCGCTGTGGGGGATGAGTCCGGGCCGGGAGCACGACCGGGCGCCGACGCTGCTCCTGCTCGCCCTGATCGTGCCGGCCGTGCTGTTCACCGTCCGCCTCAAGTACGCCGAGTGGGTGTTGCTGGGGACGTTCTGTCCCTGGTGCTTCGAGAGCGCCGTCACCATCGTGCTCTGCCTCGTGCTGGCGCTGCTCGACGATCGGCGGGTGCGACAGCGAGCCTGAGCGGGACGATCGTCATGGCGAGGGGAACGACGGGAGCGTGGCCTAGCGGCGGAAGAGGCGGCTGAGCATCCCGGTGGAGACCGCGGCGTCGAGGGCGTGGGCCATCTCGTCCATCGAGGCGAACCGCTCGGCCGGATCGATCGCGAGCGCCTTGAGCAGCACCGCCTCGAGCTTGGCCGGCAGCTCGGGCCGCACGTCGCGCAGCTTGGCCGGCGCGCCGCGCAGACGGGCGATCATCGTCTCCTGCGCCGACTTGCCGGGAAAGGGCAGCTGCCCGGTGAGGAGCTCGAAGGCCAGCACGCCGAGGGCATAGACGTCGCTTCGGCCGTCGAGCGGCTTGCCCCGGATCTGCTCCGGGCTCATGAACTCCGGCGTGCCGAGCACGATGCCGGTCGCGGTCAGCTTGGCGACTTCCGCCCCGGCTCGGCGCTCCTTGGCCAGGCCGAAGTCCATCACCACGGCCCGGTACTCCGATCCCTCGCCATCAAGCGGTACCAGCATCACGTTCTCGGGCTTGAGATCCCGGTGGATGATCTGGAGCTCGTGGGCGTGCTGCAGTCCGTGACAGATCTGCAGCAGCAGCGGCACCGCCTCGCCGGCCGGAAAGGGCCCCCGCCGGGTCTCATGCTCGCTGAGCGGCTCCCCCTCGAGGAAGGGCATGACCAGGTAGATGAGCCGGTCCGCCGTCTCCCCCAGACGCAGGATGGGGCAGACGTTGGGATGGTCCAGCTTCGTCGCGATGGTCGCCTCCCGGCGGAGGCGCTCGACCGAAGACGGGTCGCGCGATAGCCGGGGCAGCAGGATCTTGACCGCCACGTGGCGCCCGGTCTCGATCTCCTCGGCCCGGTAGACATAGGACATCCCGCCCTCGCCAAGGCGTTTGCCGACCCGGTAGCGGCGATCGAGGGTCTGGCCTGCGAGGGTAGTGAGCGGGTCGGGGCCCGAGGCGACATGCTCCCCGGTGGCAGGCGGCGCGGTGTGGGGATCGGCACCGTCGGAGAAGCGCGCCGGATAGGGCCGCGCAGGCGTGGCCGCCATCTGTCCTGCCTCTTCCACCAGGAGCCCTCCGTCCTGCACGCAGTAACGGGCGGGGGGCTCATAGGTGGACTGACAGCGGGGACAGCGGCGAATGGTCAATCGCGGAACCGATTGCGCCCGTCGCTCTTGGCGCGATAGAGATGGGTGTCGGCCAGGCGCAGCAGGGACTCGCCGTCGGTGACCCGCTCGTCGGGATACGAGGCGATGCCGATGCTGATGGTGACCCGGACCGGTTGCCCCGGGTCGCCGAAGTCGTGGGTGGCGACCCGGCGCAGGATTCGCTCGGCAAAGTTGCGGGACTCGGTGCTGGTGGTCTCCGGCAGGAGCACCACGAACTCCTCGCCGCCGTAGCGGGCCACGATGTCGACCGAGCGCTGCTCCCGCTTGAGCAAGGCCGCGAGCTGCTTGAGCACGCGGTCGCCCACGAGGTGTCCGTGGGTGTCGTTGATCTGCTTGAAGTTGTCGATGTCCAGCATCATGCCGGTGAGCATGGTGGCGTAGCGCGCGGCGCGGTCCATCTCCTGCTCCAGCTTCACCACCAGCGCCCGCCGATTGAAGCATCCGGTGAGCGGATCGGTCTCGGCCAGATGCTTGAGCTGCTCCTGGCCCTGCACCGCGTTCTCCAGGTCGTAAGCCTTCTCCAGCGCCCCCACGGCCGAGTCGATCACCTGCTCCGCGAACTGCACGTCCTGCTCGTTGAGCTGCGCGTCGCCGTCGGTGGTGCGGAGGAAGAAGACCCCGGCCGGCTGCTGCCGAAGGGAAAAGCGGATGGCGATGGCCGACCGGGTGGGTACCGGCCGTCCCTCGGCCTGCCAGTCGGTGCGGATCTGCTGGTACAGCGGATCGCTCAGGACGTCGCGCGCCAGCACGACCTCGCCGGTCGCCAGCGCGTGCTGGATCTCGGGGTACCGGCGCAGATCGACCGGATGGTTCCTCAGGTTGGGATTCTCGAACGCCGCCACCACCACGCCGCTGTCGTCGTCCGGGCCCGCGATGATGATGGAGCAGCGGGAGATGTTGAGCCCCTGGGCCACCCGCCGCACCAGGATCTGGAAGATCTCCTCCGGCTTGAGCGAGGCGGTGACCTCCTGGAGGATCTCCATCATCTCCGAGCGCGAGCGCGCCTCGGCCCGGGCCTGATTGAGCTCCCGGCCCACCCGGAGGTGCGCCTTGACCCGGGCCAGCAGCTCCCGCACCCGGAACGGCTTGGGAATGAAGTCCGCGGCGCCGAGGCCGAGCGAACGGACGGTCGCCTCTTCGGGCGGCATGGAGGAGATCATCAGGACCGGCAGGTCCTTGAAGCGGGGATCCGACTTGACCCGCTGAAGCAGCTGGAGCCCGTCCACCTTCGGCATCATGATGTCGAGCAGCAGCAGGTCCACCGGCTCGGAGGTGAGCCGCTCGAGCAGATGCTCGCCGCCGGGGACGGTGAGCACGTCGTATCCGTTCTCCTTGAGGATCCAAGAGAGGGTTCGGGAGAGCGCCTGGTCGTCGTCGGCCACGAGGATCTTGGGCAGCATCGTCATGCGGTGAGCCGGTGGAAAAGAGCGGGATCGACGTTGCCGCCGCTGACCACCGCGACGGTGGGGCCTGAGGGGCGAGCCTTGCCCGCGAGTAGCGCGGCGGTGGGGACGGCGCCGGACGGCTCGGCAGTGATCCCGGCCTCACGGTGGAGCCAGCGGACCGCGGCGGCGATCTCGTCTTCGCCGACCTGGATGGCCCGCCGGACCGTCCGGCGCAGGATGGGAAAGGTAAGGTGGCCGACGCTCCGCGTAAGCAGGCCGTCGGCCAGACTCTCGGTGTGCTCGAGGGTGCGGGGCTCGCCGGCCGCGAGGGCGGCGGAGAGCTTGGCGGCGCCGGCCGGCTCGACCCCCAGGACTTCCACCGTTGGCGCGAGCCCTTGGACCGCCACGCAGATGCCCGCCAGCAGTCCGCCCCCCGCCACCGGAACCAGGATCGTCCCAACATCCGGACGCTGCTCCAGGATCTCGAGACCGACGGTGCCCTGTCCCGCCACGACATCGGGGTCGTCGTACGAGGAAATCATGACTAGCCCCTCGGCGGCGGCGATCGCCTCGGCCCGCTCGTTCTGCTCCGGAGACCGTACCCGTCCGGCGAAGACCACCTCGCCCCCGTGCCGGCGCACGCCCTCGACCTTGACCGCGGGCGCGGACTCAGGCATGACGACGACGGCCCGCAGGCCGAACTGCCGGGCCGCGAAGGCGACCGCCTGGGCATGATTGCCGCTGGAATGGGTGACCACCCCGGTGGGGTGACCCCGCTCGACGAGACGCGCCACCGCGTTGTAGGCGCCCCGGATCTTGAAGGCGCCGATGGGCTGAGCGGTCTCGCACTTGAGGCTTACCGGCACCCCGGCGATGGCGCCGAGAGCGGGGACTTCGACCAGCGGGGTGCGCACGGCCACACCGGCGAGCCGTTCGGCGGCCGCCCGAACGTCAGCGAGCGTTACGTCCGCGGGCGGCCTCACTCTTCGGCCGCGGTCGGCGCAACCTCGTCACCGCCGGCAGCCTCTTCCGTGCCGCCTTCGTCCTCCTTGACCACCCGCGCCACGCCGACCACCGCGTCGCCGGCCTCGAGGTTCATCACCTTGACCCCCTGGGTGTTCCGGCCGATCACCCGGATCCCGTCCACCGGCACCCGGATGATGATCCCGTGGCGGGTGATCATCATCAGCTCGTCGTCGGGCTGCACTTCCTTGAGCGCCACGATGGTGCCGGTCTTGTCGGTGACCTTGAAGGTGATGATTCCCTTCCCGCCCCGCTTCTGCACCCGGTACTCGCTCAGCTCCGAGCGCTTGCCGTAGCCGTGGTCGGCCACGACCAGCAGGGTGGCGTCGCGTCGGACCACGACCATGCCGATCACCGCGTCGTCCTTGTCCAGCTCGATGCCCTTGACCCCGGTGGTGGCGCGGCCCATCTCCCGCACGTCGCCCTGGTGGAAGCGGATGCTCATCCCCTGCCGGGTGGCCAGCACGATGTCGCTGTTGGCGTCGCAGACCTGCACGTCGATCAGCTCGTCACCCTGCTCGACGTTGATGGCGCAGATCCCGTTGGTCCGCACGTTGCCGTAGGCGGAGAGCAGGGTCTTCTTCACCGTTCCCTGCCGGGTGGCGAAGATGAGGCAGCGGTCGTCGGTGAATTCCCGGACCGGCACCAGCGCCGCGATCTGCTCGCCCTGCTTGATGGCGATGCAGTTGACCACCGGCTTGCCTCGGGCCGCGCGGCCGGCCTGCGGAATCTCGTGCACCTTGAGCCAGTAGAGCTGCCCCTGGTTGGTGAAGAAGAGCAGGTAGTCGTGAGTGCTGGCGATGAAGAGGTGCTCCACCCAGTCGTCGGCCTTGAGGTCGGCGCCGTTGAGGCCCCGGCCGCCGCGGCGCTGACGCTTGTAGGTGGTGATCGGGATCCGCTTGATGTAGCCGGTATGGGAGATGGTGATGACCATGTCCTCTTCGGCGATCAGGTCCTCGACGGTGAACTCGCCCTGGTCGCTCAGGATCTCGGTCCGGCGGTCGTCGCCGAACTGCTCCACCACCTCGGCCATCTCGCTCTTGAGGATGCCCATCCGCTTGGGCTTGGACGCCAGGATGCTCTTGAGCTCCTTGATCAGCGTCCGGACCTCCTTGAGCTCGGCCTCCAGTTTCTCGATCTCGAGCCCGGTGAGCTTGGCCAGCCGCATGTTGAGGATGGCGTCGCTCTGCTTTTCCGAGAGGCCGAAGCGCTTCCTCAGCCTGGCGTCCGCCTCTGGGGTGTCTTCCGAGCCGCGGATGATCTTGATCACCTCGTCGATGTTGTCGACGGCGATCTTGAGGCCTTCGAGGATGTGCTCCCGGGCCTCGGCCGCGGCCAGCTCGAACTGGGTCCGGCGGATGATGATGTCGTGCCGGTGCTCGATGTAGCGCTCGAGCAGCTCCTTCAGGTTCATGACCTTCGGCACGCCCTTGTCGAGCGCCAGCATGATGACGCCGAAGGTGGACTGCATCGCGGTGTGCTTGTAGAGCTGGTTCAGCACCACGTTGGGAATGGCGTCCCGCTTGAGGTCGACGACCATCCGCATGCCATCCTTGTCCGACTCGTCGTTCACCCCGCTGATCCCGTCGATCTTCTTTTCCGCCGCCAGCTCGGCGATCGCCTTGACCAGGTTTTCCTTGTTGACCTGGTAGGGGATCTCGGTGATGACGATCTGGGCCCGGCCGGAGGATTCCTTCTCCTCGATCTGGGCCCGCGCCCGCATGACTACGCGGCCGCGGCCCGTCTCGTACGCCTCCTTGATACCCTCCCGACCGTAGATGTAGGCGCCGGTCGGGAAATCCGGCCCCTTCACCACCTTCCGAAGGTCGGCGATGGTGGACTCGGGGCTGTCGATCAGCAGCTCGACCGCCTTGGCGACCTCCCGCAGGTTGTGGGGCGGAATGTTGGTGGCCATGCCCACCGCGATGCCGCTGGAGCCGTTGACCAGGAGGTTGGGGATCTTGGAGGGGAGGACGGTCGGCTCCTGGAGCCGGTCGTCGAAGTTGGGCTGGGTATCGACGGTGTTCTTGTCGATGTCCTCCAGCATCGCCATGGCCACCCGGGTAAGCCGGGCCTCGGTGTAGCGGTAGGCCGCGGCCGGGTCGCCGTCGACCGAGCCGAAGTTCCCCTGCCCGTCGATGAGCGGATACCGGAGCGAGAAGTCCTGGACCATCCGCACCAGCGCGTCGTACACCGAGGTGTCGCCGTGGGGATGATACTTGCCCAGGACGTCGCCGACGACCGTGGCGGCCTTCTTGTACGGCCGGCCCGGCACCAGCCCCAGCTCGTTCATCGCGTACAGGATCCGCCGGTGCACCGGCTTGAGCCCGTCGCGAACGTCCGGCAGTGCCCGCGACACGATGACGCTCATCGAGTAATTGATGAACGACTGCTGCATCTCTTCTTCGATGAGCCGGGGGAGAATCCGCTCGCGCGAGTTGGGTGCGGTCATGTCAGTCGCTGCCAGAGAAAAAGGAAGGGGTCGGCGGTGGCCGAGCCTGACAAATATAAACCGAAGCCCCCCGGCGGAGCAACCGCCGAGGGGCATCGTAAGTGTCTTTCCGGCAATCTGTTAGGTGAAGAACTCCCGGCTTCCCGCTACTGCTTGCACGGCGCGTTCGGATCCGGCTTCGGCTTGTCCACCACGGGGCGGTGGTCCAGGTCGGCCAGTTGCCCCGCCAGGTCCGCCACGAACCGGGTAACCGTGGTGTACTTGGTGAAGTCGAGGTACTGCACCTCGTCTGTCACCTGGTGGTAATCGCGGTGGCCTCCGGTGCTGAAGAAGGCGATCGGGATGCCGTACCGCGCGTACATGTAGTGGTCGCTGCGGCAGTAGAAGTTGTCCGGGTGCCCGTCGGCGTCGTAGGTGTAGTCGAACACCAGTCCGTACTTGCCGTCCCGGTTCACCCGCTCGGCCAGATCGCCCAGCTGGGTCGAGAGCCGCCGGGTTCCGATCGCCTGGATGTACCCCGGCCCTCCCAGCTTCTCGTCCTGCGGCCCGCCCCGGGCGATCATATCGATGTTGACCTGCGCGACAATCGAGTCGCGGGGCACGGTCGGGTGATCGGTAAACCAGCGGCTCCCCTGCAGCCCCGACTCCTCCCCGGTGTGCCATACGAACAGCATCGAGCGCGCCGGCCGCCGCTCGGCCTTCGCCATCGCCTCGGCCACCTCGAGCAGCCCCATCGATCCGGAACCGTCGTCGTCGGCGCCGTTCACGATCGAGTCGATTCGGGGCGGCCGGATCTTACGCATGCTGTCGATGATCGTCCGGATCTTCGCGGCTTCCTCGGCCGTGGGCTCCCGCGGACTGTCGTTGGCGCCGCGCGGACGGATCACCGTGTTATAGGCTCGGATCGAATCGTGCTCGACCGGCGGGACGATGCCGATGGCATCGTTGTGGGCGCCCAGGGCGACGTACTCGCCTTTCCGCGCCGGGTCGGAGCCTTCGATTATCGCGACCACGTTGGTAGCGCCGAGGTCCGTCTCCTTGAACTCGATCTCGCCCTGCAGGGGCGGCGAGGCATCGCCCGGCTTGAGCCCATCCAGCGGCCGGCCATAGAGCTTGGCCACCGAGGCGGTCGGCAGGATGATGATCCGTGGCTGGGTGGCCCCTGGAGGCACCTTCGTCGTGTCGCGGACCACGATCGGCGCCGCCCGCAGCGGCTGGTCGAACAATGCGATCAGCGGATCGACGCCGGTGATCATGATGCCGGCGATGAGCCCGAGCCGGCCGGCGGGACTCAGGTCGGGCGCCTGTAGCCCGGTGCCGCCGGGATCGTCCCGGAACAGCACCACCTTGCCCTTGAGGCTGTCGCGCGGAGGGAGCGCCGTCGTATCCGAAGGCCCGCCGATGTACACCACCGGCGCTCCAGACACCGGGCGCACCGGGAGGAGGAAGTTGGGCTGATAGGGGTAGTACTCCCACAGCGCCAGCGAGCCGTTTCCGGTCGTGAGGGTCGCGCTGGCCGAGTCTACCTTGTAGCGCATCAGCGGCACCCGCTGCAGGAAGCTCCCCGAATCGCCGGCAGGAGTGAGTCCCAGCCGGCCCAGCTCCGCGGCGATGTAGGCATTGCCCTTGACGTTGCCGGCCGTACCGGTCCGACGGCCCAGCATCGAGTCGTCGGCGAAGATCGAGATCCGGGTGCGGAGGTCCTGAGGCGTGATCGCCGCCGTCGTGGCGGCGGTCGGGGCCGGCGGAGCGACGCTGGGGGTCGAGCCGCCGCAGGCGGCGAGCAGAGCGGTAAGTGCCGGAACGAGCCGTAGGTGGCGCATGGAGCCTCGGTCAGGGTGGGGGGACGCGCAGTCCGGATACTACTTCCGACCGAGGTGAAACGTTTCAGCGGACCAGGAGCACGGTCTCCCCACCGAGTCTGATACGCGGTGGCATGGCCGGGTCCACCACCCGTCCGATCGGCTGTCCATCCTCGTTCATGATCCGATATTCCGGCACCGGCTCGTGCCGCGTGAGCTGCACCATTGGGTTGTCTCCAGCCGTTGACGTCTCAGTTTGAAGCATCCCGCGCTCCAGCCTCGTACGTGAGATGCGATCTGGCGGGCGAAGGTTGCATCGCCCCGCCCATGACCCCGGCCAACCCTTCGGCACCTCATGTTGTCAGAGGGGCGGCCCAGCACGATGACTCTCAAGCGCCGGAGCCCGTGAACGACCGCGAACTGATCGGCCGAGTGCTGGCAGGCGACCCTGGCGCCGAGCGCGCGCTGTACGATGCGCACGTGGACCGGGTCTTCCGCCTGGTCTACCGCATGGCCGGAGATCTCGACCGGGCCCAGGACTGGGTCCAGGAGACCTTCATCCGCGCCTTCGACCGGCTGGCAGGTTTCCGAGGGGACTCCGCCCTCGGCACCTGGCTCTGCTCCATCGCGATCTCGGTTTCCCTGAACGGATTGCGGCAGGTGCGCCGGGCGCGCGACCGGGAGGTGGCGTTGGACGATGCCGGACTGCTGGGACATGTCCCGATCCAGGCCGATCCCGATCTTCGGACCAGGCTGGGCCAGGCGATCGAGGCTCTTCCCGATGGGTACCGGGCGGTGTTCGTGATGCACGATGTCGAGGGGTACACGCACGAGGAGATCGCCCGGACCCTCGGCGTGCAGCCGGGGACTTCGAAAGCCCAGTTGTTCCGTGCCCGCGCCAGGCTGCGCGAGGCGCTGGCCGATTTCGCGAGGGAGTAATGCCTGTGCACGACGACGATCGCGACCCGCTGGACGATCGGATCCGGGACCTGGCCCGGGACGTCAATGTCCCGCCGCCGACCCCGCGCGATGAGATGTGGCAGGCCATCGCGTCCCGCCGGAGGGCTCGGCCCGCGCGGGCGCCCCGCCCGCGCTGGATCCCCTGGGCGGCGGCCGCCGCCGCGGTGCTGGCCGTCGGCATCGGGATCGGCCGCCTGTCGGTGCCCGAGCCGAGCCATCCCTCGCCCGTGGTGGCCGACGCGGGCCCCGCGCCCCGCGTCAACGCGACCGCCTATCGTCTCGCCGCCGAAGAGCACCTGGCGCAGTCGGAGGCGTTCCTGACCCTGTTCCGGACTTCGCTCGAGCGGCCCGGCGATCACCGCCTGGCCTCCGCCACGGCCCGCCAGCTCCTCGCCGGCAACCGCCTCCTGCTCGACTCGCCGGCGGCGCGCGACGAAGCGACCCGCCGCCTGCTCGAGGACCTGGAGCTGGTGCTGGCGGAGATCGCGCAGCTCTCCCCCGGCTCCCCCGCCCAGGATCTCGACCTGATCCGCGACGGCATCGAGCGGGGCGACGTCCTTCCCCGACTTCGGCAGGCCGTGCCGACCGGCACGGTACTCAACCACGGAGCGCTGTGATGCTTCGGCTGCACCTCGGTCTCGCCCTCGCCGCGATCGGCACCAGTCACTGGTGGTCTCCCGCCCCGGTCGAACCGGTCCCCCTCACGGTCCAGACCCGGTCTCCGGACGACGTGCCGCCGCCGCCCTGGCGCCAGGGCGATCCGGCCGATTCGCTGTACCGCGCGGCCCGGGAAACGCTCGGACGACGGCAGTTCGACTCCGCGGCCGGTCTCTTCGGACGCCTGCCCTCGCGCTATCCCAAGTCGGCCTACGCCCCGGACGCCTACTACTGGCAGGCCTTCGCCCTGTACCGCGTGGGCGACGACGGCAGCCTCCGTACCGCGCTCGCCGCGCTTCGGACCCAGCAGAGCAAGTTCCCCAAGGCCGCGACCCAGGGTGACGCCGCGGCGCTGGAGCGGCGGATCCAGGGTGAGCTCGCCCGCCGGGGCGATCCGACTGCCGCCGTCGCGGTCGAGCGCGCCGCCAGCGCGGTCGCGGCGCCGCCGCCGGTGCCTCCTGTCCCGCCGGTCACGGCCACCGCTCCGGTCCCCCCCGAAGCCCCCGAGCCGCCCGACGGCTCGGACCGGGACAAGCACGGCAAGCGAGGCAAGGACTGCGAGGGCGACGACGACGACATCAAGATCGCCGCGGTCAATGCACTCATTCAGATGGACAGCGAGAAGGCGCGGCCCATCCTGCAGCGGATCCTGGCCCGCAAGGACGCCGGCTCGGCCTGCCTCCGCCAGAAGGCGGTGTTCCTGATCGCCCAGGGCGGCGGCGAGGGCGCGGAGGACATCCTGCTGGAGACCACGCGCACCGACCCCGATCCAGAGGTGCGCGAGCAGGCGGTGTTCTGGCTGAGCCAGGTCGGCACCGAGAAGGCGGTGACCGCGCTCGATTCGATCCTCCGGCGGTCCACCGACCGGCAGCTGCAGGAGAAGGCCCTGTTTGCGCTCTCGCAGCACGAGAGCCCGCGTGCCCGCGCCGCGCTCCGCACCTACGCCGAGCGCTCCGACGTGCCCGACGAGCTGCGCGAGAAGGCCATCTTCTGGATCGGCCAGAGTGACGACCCGGAGAGCGGGGCCTACCTGCGCAGCCTCTTCGGGCGGGTCAAGAGCGTCGAGCTACGCAAGAAGCTCCTCTTCTCGGTTTCGCAGCAGGACACCAAGGAAAGCCGGAGCTGGCTGTTGACTGTGGCTCGCGACGCCAACCAACCCATGGAGATTCGGAAGCAGGCGCTCTTCTCGGCCGGTCAGGCCGGTGTGCCGTCCACCGAGCTGGGCACGCTGTACGACGGGCTGACCGACCGGGAGCTCAAGGAGCAGCTCCTCTTCGTCCTCTCGCAACAGGACGATGCGGCGGCAGTCGACAAGCTGCTCGTGGTGGCGCGCAAGGATCCGGACACCGAGCTGCGCAAGAAGGCGCTGTTCTGGCTGGGGCAGAGCGACGATCCCCGGGCCGCCAAGGCACTGCAGGACATCATCGAGGCGCCCTGAGGCATGAGACCGCCGCGGATCCTGCTCGGCGTCGTCGCGCCGCTGCTCCTGCTTCCGGCATCGCTCGCGGGTCAATCGCTGGCGGCCCGGATCCGGGCCGGCGGCGCCGGCCCGATTCACCTCAGCTTCGCGGCGCGGCCGGAGGTGTGTAGCGACGGAGGCCGGGGCATGGTGTTCCGCAATGCGGGGGCCAACGACGACGACGACGAATGGGAGAGCGACTGCGAGCCCGGCCCGGTGCGGGTCTCGCTCCGGATGGGCGGCGGCCGGGTCACCTCGGCCGAGACCCATGTGGGGGGCCGATGGAAGTCGGGCACCGGCGCGGTCGATCTCGGGCTGGTCTCCGCGCCGGAGGCGGCAAGAGTGCTGCTCGATCTCGCGGTCCCCGCAGGCGGGGCAGGAGGGGATCTGGTCGCCGCGGCCACCATGGCCGACAGCGCCGTCGTCTGGCCGACGCTCCTCGAGCTCGCGCGGAATCAGCGCGCGTGGGAGGACACCCGCCGCCAGGCCGTCTTCTGGCTGGGACAGGCCGCAGGGGCGGAGGCCACCCGCGGACTCGATTCGATTGTGCGGGACGGTCGGGGGGAGCTCGAGGTCCGGAAGCAGGCGGTGTTCGCCCTGTCCCAGCGCCCCCCGGACGAGGGGGTCCCCGCCCTGATCCGCGTCGTTCGCTCGAGCCGCGAGCCCGAGATCGTGCGGACCGCGCTCTTCTGGCTGGGCCAGAGCGAAGACCCGCGCGCCCTCACGCTCTTCGAGGAGATCCTTCGCTAGGCCATTAGATTTGGGGGATGCCCCCGATTCGCCTCCGGCTGGCCTCGCTTTCCTTGGCGCTTGCGCTCTCCGGGTGCGGCGAGGATGCTCCGCCGACGCCGGTGATCGAGCTCTCTCCCACGGCCGACACCATCGCGACCGGATTCGCCGAGACCGCCAACGCCGCCTGGCTCGGGGGAAATCGGTGGGCGGTGGTGGCCCCGCTCGACGTCACCGTCGCCCTGCTCGATTTCACGACCCACCGCTCCACCCCTCTCGGTCGACCCGGCGAGATCAAGAATCCGGCGCAGGTGTTCGTGACCGGAGACACGCTGTACGTGGGGGACTGGGGGCTCCGGCGCACCTCGATCTGGACTCTCGAGGGGCGGCTGGTGCGGAGCATTCCGGCCGCCTCGGTGGCCCGCGGGGCCCTGCCCGAGGGGCGCGACCGGACGGGCCGGTTCTACCTGGAGCTCGCGCCCCCGGCGGGGGCGGACGGCTCCGGCAATCGCGACTCCGCCGCGGTGGCGGTCGCCGATGCCGGAATCACCCGGGTCGACACCCTCGCCCGCCTGGCGCCGCTCGACCTGGCGGAGGTGATGGGCGATGCCGGCCGGCGATTCGAGCGCCGGGTCTTCAGCGGAACCGACCATTGGGGCGCGCTGGCCGACGGCTCGCTCTGGGTGGCTCGAGTCTACCACAATCGGGTGGACGTCCGGTCGCCCGAGGGGCGCTGGACCGAGGGCCAGTCGCTGCCCGACCGCGTTCTCGAAGTGACCCGCTACGATCGTGAGCTGTTCTTCCGCAAGTTCCCGCCCGAGCTGCGCGCCACCGCCGAGCAGCTACCCTTCGCGCCGGTCAAACCGCCGTTCGAGGCGGCCTTCGCCGGACCCGACGGCAATGTCTGGCTGGAGAAGAGCCGGGCGCCAAGCGATTCGTCCCGGCGATACCACGTGACCGACCGCCAGGGTAGGCTGTTGCGGGAGATCCGGGTGCCGGGACCGGGGCGTATCCTTGCCGTTGGCGACCAGACCGCACTGGTCGCCGAGCGGGTGCAGGACGGCACCCGATTCATTCTGTTCCGACTCACCGCCGACAAGGCGGGACCCTGACTGGAGATCGCCGCGTGATCAAGCTGTCTCAACTGCTGACCGCCCTCGCCACGCTGGGCGCTGCCGCCTGCTCCAAGGCCCAGAGCCAGGACGGAGCGGCCGTCGAGGCCAAGCTGCCTGGCGGGTTCGCCCAGCTCAGCAACGTGGTCGAGCTGGCGGACGGTCGCGTCGCGTTCGCGGATACCCGAGACAGACTGTTCCTGGTCGCGGATCTGGCCCGCGGCACGGTGGACACGCTCGGCACCCCGGTGGACTCCCTGACACCCACCGCACCCCCCGATCAGTACAAGTTCCCGGGCTGGGTGGCGCATCTCGCCGGTGACACCATCGCGCTGGTGGACTTCAGCGCCATCCGGACCACGCTCTGGAGCGAGCAGGGGAAGCCGCTCGGCGTGCTGCCGCTGCCGCCGGTCGCGGGACGGACCCCGGTGCTGGCCTACGACCAGGTGGGCCACGGGTACAAGATCGACTACCAGTCGGTGCTCGGCGGGGGCGAGCCCGGCGCCGCCGTGCGGCCCGACAGCATCCCCGTGCTGCGGATCAACCTGGTGGACCGCGGCGTGGACACGGTCGCCCACCTGGCCGGGCCCGAGTTCGGTCAGGCCCGGTTCGGAGAGCAGGTCCAGGAGGCGGCGAAGGTCTTCGCTCCGAACGATTTCTTCGGCGTGCTGCCCAACGGCACCGCCTGGGTCGCGCGGGGGCGGGAGAACCGGGTGGATTGGCGCTCGCCCGAGGGCCGCTGGCGGCAGGGGCAGCATCACGACTTCACCCCGCAGGCGGTCACCCAGGCCGACCGCGACCGGGTGCTGGCGCAGGTCCGGGAGCGGGGCAAGCAGTTCGGCATGCCGCAGGAGCTGCAGATCGAGTATCCGTTCGCCGAGACCAAGCCGCCCTTCGACTTCGCGCTGGGCCGGCCCGAGGGCGAGGTCTGGCTGCAGCGTCCGCGCTCGGAGGAGAACGCGCCGCTGACGTACGACGTGTTCGACTCGACCGGCAAGTGGGATCGGGCGGTGACGCTCCCCGCCGGCGCCACGCTCGCCGGGTTCGGGCGGAACGAGGCGGTCTATGTGACGATCAAGGCCGCCGACGGGACGAAGACGGTGGGGAGGATGAAGGTGAAGTAG
>DASSML010000039.1:0-9526 GCA_035688895.1 Gemmatimonadales bacterium | reverse complement strand
GGCTTCGGGGTGTGGAGCCATCACATGTTCACGACCGGCATGGGCCCGATCGCGGACACCTTCTTCTCCCTCGCCACGATGCTGATCGCCATCCCCACGGGGGTGAAGATCTTCAACTGGATGGGGACGATCTGGGGCGGCTCGATTCAATACAAGACGCCGATGTACTTCGCGATCGGATTCATCGCGATGTTCATCATCGGCGGACTCTCCGGCGTGATGCACGCCTCACCGCCGGCCGACCTGCAGCAGAACGATACCTACTTCATCGTGGCCCACTTCCACTACGTGCTGTTCGGCGGCAGCATCTTCGCCCTCACCGCCGGCGCGTACTACTGGTGGCCCAAGATGTCCGGCCGGATGCTGGACGAGCGGCTGGGCAAGCTGCACTTCTGGCTGATGCTGATCGGGTTCAACGTGACCTTCTTCCCGATGCACTTCGTCGGGCTCAACGGCATGCCCCGGCGGACCTGGACCTATCCCGCCGAGCTCGGGTTCCAGGCGCTGAACCAGCTGGAGACCCTGGGCGCGTTCATCCTCTTCCTGGCGTTCTCGGTCTTCCTGGTCAACATCTTCAAGACCTCGCGGGGACCGCGGAATGCGCCGGCCGATCCGTGGAACGGCGCCACCCTGGAGTGGTCGATTCCCTCGCCGCCGCCGGAGTGGAACTTTCAGCAGGAGCCGGTGGTGCACGGGCGCGACCCGCTGTGGGAGACCAAGCGGGAGCGGGGCGGGCGGCTGCCGGAGCCGGCCCCGGGCACCGGCGCGGGGATCCACATTCCCAATCCGTCCTACTGGCCGCTGGTCTCGGCCATCGGGGTGGCCGGCCTCTTCGTGGGCATCATGCTGGTGCACAAGACCGGCCCGTGGGGCATCATCGTGGGCGTAGCGGTCCTGTTCCTGGGGATCTTCAACTGGCTGTTCGAGAAGGGCTATTCCGAGTTCAGAACGTCCGCGCATGGAGGTCATTGACGTGTCCGACGCTCACGCCATCGAGACTTCCACCGGGCTCGACAGCCGGAAGCTCGCCATTTGGACCTTCATCGGGTCCGAATGCATGTTCTTCGCCACGCTGATCTCGAACTACCTGGTGCACAAGGGAAAGAGCCTGGTGGGTCCGTTCGCGCACGAGGCCTGGACCGACCCGGCGACCGGCAAGGTGTTCGAGCCGATCATCGAGATCCCGCTGGTCACCGTCGGCACGGCGCTGCTGCTGTTCAGCTCGCTCTTCATCGTGCTGGCGCTGTACGGCGCCCAGAAGGGCCGCCGGGGAATGATGATCGGCTGGCTCGGCGCCACCATCATGTGCGGACTCTTCTTCGTCGGCATGCAGGTGTACGAGTTCACCCACTTCGTGCACAAGGGGCTCACGCTCCAACGCAACATCTTCGGCGCCAGCTTCTTCACCCTGACCGGATTTCACGGCACCCACGTGACCATCGGGGTGATCTGGCTCATTACCATGTTCATCCTGGCGCTGCGCGGGAAGCTGACGCCGGAGCGGTCGCTCAACCTGGAGATGGCGGCCCTCTACTGGCACTTCGTGGACGTGGTGTGGATCATCATCTTCCCCGTCGTCTACCTGATCAAGTGAGGATCGACTGATGGCCCACGCCGCCGCGCCCCACGAGGACCACGAGGCCGGTCACCCGACCCCGGGCACCTACGCCAAGATCGGGCTCTTCCTGTTCATCCTCACGGCGCTCGAGGTCGGTCTCTACGAGATCACCTACGGTGAGCACGCCGGCGCGTTCGGGCACGAGATCATGCCCTTCTTCATCCCCCTGCTGCTGGGGCTCTCGGCGGTCAAGTTCGCGCTGGTCGCCATGTTCTACATGCACCTCAAGCAGGATCACCGGTTGTTCACCGGGGTGTTCGTGTTCCCCCTGATCATCGCGGCGGTCGTGATCATCGCGATGGTGGTGCTCATGGCCTACCACTGGGCCTTCGCGACCAGCGGATGATCCACCCGCTCGCGCTCCTCGCCGACGAGCGCGCGCGGCCCCTCGTCCCCTACGAGTGGAGCTGGTCGCTCCACCCCAGCGTCCTCATAGGCACCGGGCTTCTCGGTGCCTTGTACGTTTGGGGGATCGGGCCGCTGCGCCGCCGCCGCCAGCTGGGGCCGCCGGTGCCGGCCGTCCGCTGCGCCTCGTTCGCCGCTGCCTTGCTGGTCCTCCTGGTGTCGCTCAACGGACCGATGCACGACCTGAGCGACTACTACCTCTTCTCCGTGCACATGGTGCAGCACCTGCTGCTCACCCTGGTGTTCCCGCCGCTCCTGATCTATGGAACGCCCGGGTGGCTGCTGCGGCCGTTGCTCCGTCCGCCGATGGTGCTCGCCGTGGCCCGGTTCGTGACCCGGCCGCTGGTGGCCGGGGTGATCTTCGCGGTCACCCTCGCGGTCTGGCACCTGACGCCGTGCTACGAGCTGATGATGCGGGAGCACGAGGTGCACATCATCACGCACCTGCTCTTCATGGTCGCCGCCACGATCATGTGGTGGCCCGTGATGAGTCCGCTGCCCGAGCTGCCGCGGCTGCCTTACGGCCTGGGGATGCTCTACCTGTTTCTGGTGGGGATCCCGATGCAGGTGGTGGCTGCCCTGATCACCACGTCGGATCAGGTCCTCTACCCCTGGTACAGCGTCGCACCGCGCACCTGGGGTCTCTCGCCGCTGGATGACCAGCAGCTCGGCGGGCTGCTGATGTGGGTGCCGGGAAATCTGTACATGTTCCTGGCGATCGGGGTGCTGTTCTTCTGCTGGGCGAGGGAGAGCGAAGCGGGGGAAGGGCGAAAGGCCAAGGGGGAAGCGGGGTCGGAATAGCGACCGGGCATTCTCGGGTGCTACTCCATGCCCCCTTCCCCTTCCCCCTTTCGCCCTTCCCCGACGACGATCGCGCCAGCGATCGTCGTCTCGTACCCCTCCCACCCCGCATCCCCGAACAGCCGGCGGGCCGCGGCGCGCTGGCACTCGATCTCCTCCAGCTCCAGCGCCTCGAGGTCGAAGGGCTGGGGCGCGAGCGCGGCGTACGCCGGGAACTGTTCCTGAATCGGGCAGGCATTCTCGATCAGGCGGTCGGTCGGCGTGATCATGCCGAGGCCGATGAGACGGCAGACCAAGGGGCGGTGCTGGTAGATCCGGCAGCGCCCGGCCTCGTCGAGCAGCGGACAGGGCTGGTCGGCGAACCGCTCGATCATGACGTCGAACCGCTCTTCACCCAGGTCCGCGACCGCATAGGGCGGCGCCCACCCCGGCTCCGTCATCGTCATCGCGGTCAACAGCGCGTCGGCCTGGGCAATCACCGCCGCCCGATCGGCGGGAGCCAGCGCCGCGACACCCTCCTGGAGCAGCTCCGCGTCCGCCACCGTGATGTCGAAGGGGCCGTGGCAGCAGGCGCTGCAGCCGGAGTGGCAGGGGATCACCCCGGTGCGGTCGCGAGCCTCCTCGAACCAGTGGTCCAGCCGCCCCAGCAGCGACCGGTACGCGCCGGTCCCGGTGCGAGGAGCGGTGCCCGCGCTCATCCGCGTGTCGCGCCCAGCGCCAGGCAGATCCACCCCGCCAGGAACGCCAGCCCGCCGAGCGGCGTGATCGCTCCCAGCCAGCGGCTACCCGTCAGCGCCAGCAGGTAGAGGCTGCCGGAGAAGAGGACGGTGCCGGCCAGGAACAGCCACCCGGCGCGCGCCGGCCAGGGGCCCGGCCACCGGCTCAGCATCCAGGCCACGGCCAGGAGCGCCAGCGCGTGGTACATCTGGTAGCGGGCGCCGGTCTCGAACACCGCCAGGAGCTCGGGCGAGAGCCGCGCCCGGAGCGCGTGTGCGCCGAACGCCCCGGCCGCGACCGCGACGAAGCCGGAGACGGCGCCCAGGCAGGCGAAGAGTCGGTCCACGGTCACGCGGCCCGGTCGACCCAGCCGGCCAATGCGGCCAGCGCCAGGAGCCCGACGAGATCGGTCACCGCGATGGCGGTCACGCTCGGCGGCGGCGGGCCCAGCAGGCTCGCGGCGTAGAGGCCCACCAGAAGCAGCACCAGCCCGATGAGAGGGCCGGGCCGCGCGGGGTGCCGATGCGACCGTCGGAGCACGTAGATCGCGACTCCAACGCCGAGGAAGAGGAGCTCGAGCGCGATGGTCAGCGGCAGGTTGCCCCAGATGCCGAAGCCGACCTGAGGCGAGCCGTCGCCCGCGAGCGGGAGATCGGGGAAGTGGACGATGACATCGAGGAACCAATGGGAGGCGGCCGCCGCGGCGACCAGGAGCGCGGCCTGCCAGTGGCGGCTGGTGTCGCGGGTGGGCCAGGAGTAGTACAACGCGCCGGCGGCCAGCGCCCACGCGAGCGTTCCGACCAGGCTGTGCGAGATCGGGTAGTGCACGAACTCCAGCTGGGCGGCCGGCGCGGCGGTGGGGTCGATGCGCACCTGCTCCCATCCGAGCAGGAGGAAGATGCCCCAGAGTACATCCGCCAGCTGCACCGCGACGAACAGGGTCCCGAGCGACACCTTGGGCTCGGCCCGCTTGAGTGCGAACGCTACGCCGTAGTGTCCCAGGAACATCGCCGCCTCCTCAGCTCGAGGCGGGGGTGAGCCACGAGCCCCCGTCCACCACGAAGATGGCGCCCGTGATCCAGTCTCCGGCGGGACTCGCCAGATAGGTGACCATCCAGCCGATGTCCTCCGGGGTGCCCCAGCGGCGCAGCGGGATGGCCCGGGCGGCGTACTCGTCCATGGCCGGCGCGTCGGACCCACCGCCCGGCGGAGTGAAGGCCTTGCGGACGCCTTCGGTCGGGATCGGCCCCGGGGCGACGGCGTTTACCCGAATGCCGTCGGCCGCCCATTCGAGGGCGAGGGTCCGGGTGAGCGCGTCGACCCCGGCCTTGGCTGCGGTGGCGTGCGCCATCAGGGGCCATCCGCGGTAGTGCAGCGTCATCGAGATCGACACGATGCGCCCGCCGCCCTGCCGCTTCATGACCGGGTAGGCCGCCTGACAGCCGTAGAAAGTGCCGTAGAGATCGGTCTCAACCACCGCGCGCCAGGCGTTGGGGGACAGCGAGGCCGACGGCGCGTAGAAGTTCCCGGCGGCGTTGTTGACCAGGAGGTCGAGTCGGCCGTACTCCTCGACCACCCGCTCGACCGTGCTTCGTACTGCGTCCGGCTCCCGCACGTTGGTCGGGACGGCGCTCACCCGAGCGCCCTTCGCGCGCAGCGATTCGGCCGCCGGCTCGAGATGCTCCGGCTTGCGGCTGGCCAGGACCACCGCCGCTCCCGACGCCGCCAGGCAGGAGGCGATGCCCAGCCCGATCCCGGTGCCGCCGCCGGTCACCAGGGCCACCTGCCCTTGGAGGAGGTCGGGAGCGAAAATCCCGGGCGCGCTCACGCGCGATCCGCCGGGGCGGCGCCGCGCGCGACGAAGGCCAGCAGACGCTCGCGGAACTCGCTCCCGCGGAGCGCCTGGATCTGGGCGGCTCCTTCGCTGCTCAACGCCTGCTCCACCGCACCCAGCTCCGCCGCCCGCACCAGCCGCTTGATGGTCCGGAGACTCGAGGGTGCCGCGCCCGCCAGCGCCTTCACCAGCCGGGCCACCTCTGGGTCGAGGCCCTCGTCGGGGAGGACGTCGTCCACCAGTCCGATGGTCCGGGCCCGGGCGGCGTCGAGGGTCTCACCCGCCATCAGGAACCGGAGGGCGTGGCCGACCCCGATGAGACGAGGAAGGGTGAACGTGGACCCGCCGTCCGGCACCAGCCCCATGCGCGCGAAGGCCGAAGTGAAGGTGGCCCCCGCGCCGGCGACCCGCATGTCGCAGGCAAGGGCCAGGTCGAGCCCGAACCCCGCCGCGGTTCCCCGCAGGACGGCGATCACCGGCACCGAGCTCCGCACAATGGCCAGCACGGCGGACTGAAAGTCGCTGAGCCCGTGTTGCAGCGCGGCCGTGTCGGGCATCTCGCCCAGGCCGCGCAGCCAGTGCAGGTCCAGTCCGGCACAGAAGTGCCCGCCGGCGCCGGTCAGCAGGATCACCTGCGCCGATCCGGCCTCTTCCACGCGGTCCAGCTCCTCGGCCAGCTCGCGGGCGAGCGCCGGGGTGAGGGCATTGCGACGATCGGGACGGTTGAGGGTCAGGCGGTGGACCGGTCCCTCGGCGTGGGAGAGCAGATCCTGGGACATCCGGGGCCCGAGGCGGCGGGTGACATCACGGCCACGAGATGCGGCCGCGAAGGAATATTACACGAAATCGTAAGAGACTAGGCGCTGCCCTCGGGCACCGCCATCCCCATGGCGTGGTAGCCGTTGTCCACGTACACCACGCTGCCGGTGATGGCGCGGGCCAGCGGACTGAGCAGGAAGGCCGCGGTGCCCCCGACATCGGTGGCCTCGATGGACCGGGGAAGCGGCGAGTTGGCGCTGGTGTAGCTGATCATCGTCTGGATGAAGCCGATCGCCGTCGCGGCGCGGGAGGCCCAGGGTCCCGCGGAGATGGCGTTCACCCGTACTCCCCACCGGCGCCCCGCCTCGAACGCCAGGGTGCGGGTATCGGCCTCCAGCGCCGCCTTGGCCGACGACATCCCGCCGCCGTAGCCCGGAATCACCCGCTCGCCCGCCATGTAGCTCAGCGAGAGAAAGGCGCCGCCCTCCCGCATCAGTGGGGCGAGGCTCCGCACCAGCGCGATGTTGCTGTACGCGCTCACGCTCACCGCGGCCAGATACCCCTGGCGGGAGGTGTCCACCAGCGGGGAGCGCACTTCCGGCGCGTTGGCCAGGCTGTGGACCACGATGTCCAGGCCGCGGTCGCCGAAGTCAGCCCGCAGCCGGTCGGTCAGACCATTGATGGTGAAGTCGCCCTGCTCCTTGTACCGCTTGTTCTCCTTGATGTCGGCGGGAACGTCCGCCATCGCGTCGAAGGCCGCGTCGAGCGGGTAGATCCGCTCGAACTCCATCCGCCGGCCGTCCGACAGCCGGAGCGAGTCCTCGATCTTTCCCCGCTCCAGCAGCTTGGTGAAGATGCCCAGTGCGGGGGGCCAGCTGCCCAGGCAGATGGTCGCGCCGGCCTCGGCGAGCGCCTTGGCGATGGCGAACCCGAACCCCGCGTCGTCGGAGACGCCGGCGACGAGGGCGCGCTTGCCCGACAGGTCGATCGACAGCATGTGCAGGTCCCGGATGAGAGTGCTGGGAAAGGTAGCGCGCTCACTCCTGCCGCAGAATCTCCAGCGGCGTCCGCCGGATCACCTCCCGGCTGTTGGCCAGTCCCACCGCGACGGTCAGCGCCACGACGCCGACGGTGAGCCCCGCCAGCGGGCCGGCCGGCACCCGGAAGGTGTCCTCGAATACCCAGCGCGCCAGCGCCCAGGCGGCCCCGGTCGAGAGCACCGCGGCCGCCAGCGCGGCGAGCACGCCGAGCGCCGCGTACTCGGCCAGCACGATGCGGAAGAGCTGGGAGCGGGTGGCCCCCAGGGTGCGGAGCAGCGCCCCCTCGCGGATCCGCTGGAAGCGGCTGGTCGCGAGCGCGCCCACCAGCACCAGCGTGCCGGTCGCCAGGGTGAAGAGGGCCATGAAGCGGATCGCCAGCGCCACCCGGTCCACCAGGCGCTCCAGGGCGTTCTGGATGAGCGAGAGGTCGATGGCCGTCACGTTGGGCACCCGCTCGGCGAGGCGGCGCTGGAGCGCGCCACGCACCGCCGGGTCCTCCGCCCGCGAAAGCAGCACCAGCGTCCGCGGTGCCGCCTCCAGGGCCCCCGGCCGAAAGACCACGAAGAAGTTGGGCTCGAACCGGGCCCAGTCCACCTCCCGCAGGCTCGCGACCCGCGTGGGCACCTCGACGCCCTGCACGTCCCAGACGATCTGGTCTCCGACCTTGATGCCGAGCTCGTCGGCGACGCTGGTCGCCACCGAGACCTGGGTCTCGCCGCCGGGCGTCCACCAACGACCCGCGACCAGCCGCTCCGAGGCCACCAGCGAGTCGCGGTAGGTGCTGCGATACTCGCGCCGAAGCGCCCAGCTGCCTCCGATCGTGCTGTCGGTCACCAGCTGGCGAACCGGACGCCCATTCAGCGAGGCGATCCGCATCGGCACGATCGGCACCGGCGCCGTGGCGGTGAGGCGAGCCGAGTCGAGCGCCGCGCGCACCGTCCCGAGCTGGTCGGGCTGGATGTCGAAGAGGACCAGGTTGGGCCGGGCCGGGCCGCCGGCGACCCTGAGGTGTCGCAGCAGATTCGACTGGACCAGCACCAGCGTGCCCAGCAGGAAGGCGCCGAAGCCGATGGCGAGGACGACGGTGACAGTCTGGTTGGCCGGGCGATGGAGGTTGCTCAGGCCCTGGCGCCAGAGGTAGGGCCACCCGCCCGGCAGCCAGCGGCGGGCGGAGCGCACCAGCGCCCAGGACGCGGCCCAGAGCACCAGCAGCGCCCCGCCGATGCCGGCGGCGAACATCCCCCCTCGGCGCCAGCTTCCCACCTGCATGCCAGCCAGCACCGCGGTGCTGGCCGCGATGAGCAGGGCGACGATCCAGCGCCAGGGATCCCGCGCCGCGGGCGGAGGCTCGACGTCCCGCCGCAGGGCCGCGAGGGGCGGGATCCGGCGGACCGGGAGGAGCGGGAAGAGCGCGAACCCCAGCGCGACCCACAGCCCGATGCCGATCCCGAGCCAGATCGATCGCCAGGAGACCAGCGGTGTGACGTCCACGGGGAGCAGCCCGGCCAGGAGCGCCGGCAGCACCTGGTGCGCCGCCACGCCGGCCGCCGTGCCCACGATTCCCCCCGCGAGCGCCATCCCGGCGGTCTCCACCGCATAGATCGCGAGCACTCGTGCCCCCGTGGCGCCGAGGCAGCGCAGCACGGCGATGGTATCGACCCGCTGCCGAATGAAGACCACCACTGCGCTGGCCACGCCGATGCCGCCGAGCAGCAGGGCCACCAGCGCCACCAGGCCGAGGTACCCGGCGAGCTGGGACAGCGACCGGTTGAGCGACTCCTGGTCGTCGAGGACGGTGCGGAGACGGATCCGGTCGCCGGCCAGTCGGGTCCGCTCCCGGTCCGCGATAGCCTGCGGGTCCTGGCTGGAGGGGATCTTGAGGTAGACCTCGTACTCGGCCCGGGCGCCGAAGCCGAGCAGGCCGGTGCGCTCGACGTAGCGCGCGGGCAGGTACACCCTTGGCCCGAAGGCGGCCCGGAACCCGACGTTGCCGGGCGCGTTGGCGATGGTGCCGATGATGGTGAAGCGGGCCTCGCCGAGCGCGAGAGTGTCGCCCACCCGGGCGCCGAGCGAGGTGAGCAGCGACGGGTCGGCTACGAGAAACGGTCCGCCCTGCAGCCGGCCCCAGGCGGAATCCGGATCGGTCCGGATCGCGCCATAGAAGGGGTAGGGGCCCTCGATCGCCGCCACCTGCACCATGCGCGCCCCGGTGGTGCGGGGCACGTACGCCATGGCGTCGAAGTTGGTGAGCCGGGCCGACGCCGCCCCTTGTCGGGTGAGCGTGTCCACCAGACGCTCCACCGACGACGGAAGCGGCTGACGGCTCTCCAGCGAGAGATCCGCGCCCAGCAG
>DASSML010000038.1:0-14740 GCA_035688895.1 Gemmatimonadales bacterium | reverse complement strand
CCATCTATACTACTTTGTGCTTTTTTTCACAAGCCTCGGAGTCACCCCTGCCCCAGCCCCCCAGACCGCCCGAAACCGCCCGCCTCCTGGCGGACCTTTACCGGGTCGCCACTGCCGCGGTGGACCCCGGGCCGGCCCTCCGTCGCCGGCTGGAGGCAGGCGGGCATCCGGCCCGCCCGCCCCGGGTGCTGGCTCTGGGGAAGGCCGCCCTGCCGATGGCGCGCGCCGCGGTCGAAGCGCTGGCGGCCTGGGACCTGGAGCCGTCGGGCGGCGTGGTAGTGGCCCCGGCCGATGGTCCTTCACCCCATCGCCGGCTCCCGATCGTCGTGGGCGACCACCCCGAGCCCGGCACCGGCTCGTTGGCGGCGGCCGAAGCGGTCGCGAGCGCAACTCGGGGCCTCGGCGAGGACGACGAGGTCTGGGTGCTCCTGTCCGGCGGCACCACCAGCCTCATCGGTGCCCCCGAGCCCGGGCTCACGCCCGCCGACCTCGCCACGATCTACGGCGACCTGCTCGGTTCGGGCCTCGACATTGCCGCGATGAACCGGATCCGCAAGCGCTTCGCCCGATGGGGCGGCGGCAAGCTGGCCCGCGCGCTGGCCCCGGCCCGGGTCCGGGTCTACGTCGTCTCCGACGTGATCGGCGACGACCTCGCCGCGATCGGCTCGGGACCGTGCGTCCCCGATCCGGCCACCGCCGGTGAGATTCGCGCCGAGCTCGAGGTCACCCACCTGTGGGAGCGCCTTCCCGAGGCCGCTCGCCGCCTGCTCTTGGCGGTGGAGGCTGGCGAAATGCCGGAAACGCCCAAGCCCGGGCACCGGACTTTCGCGCGGGTGACGCACGAGCTCATAGCCAGTAATCGGCTGGCTCTGGAGGCAGCGGCCTATCGGGCCGCCGAGCTGGGCCTGACCCCGAGAATCGCCGAGACACCCCTCGCCGGGGAGGCGAGCGTCGTCGGAGCAGAGCTGGCCGCTACCCTGGTCCAAGATTGCGATCGCCGCGAGGTCCCGCAACCGAAATCCGGGGCGGGCCGGCACTGCTTCATCTGGGGCGGGGAGACCACGGTGACCCTCGGTCCGTCACCCGGGCTGGGAGGGCGTTGTCAGGAGCTCGCGCTGGCGGCGGCGCGCGAGCTGGCCGGACGAGGGGGCCCCGTCCTGCTCGCCGCAGGGACGGATGGGCGCGACGGCCCCACCGATGCCGCGGGCGCGATCGTGGATGGGGAAACCTGGGCGGCGATCGCGGGCGCCGGCCGCGATCCGGCACGCGACCTCGCCGGCCACGACGCCTATGCCGCGCTCGACGCCGCCGGCGTGCTGCTCCGGCCCGGCCTGACCGGCACCAACGTCATGGACATCGTGATCGGCGTTTCGGAATAAGGCTCAGGGATGGGCGTCGCCCCGGATCCGGAAATCGCGGCCGAGGATGACGCTCACGTCAACCCGCCTGAGCGTGTCTGGCTCGATCGCGACCCGCCCGAGGCCCAGCGCGTCGCGTACATCGCGTCCCGCGCCCGGGTCGCCCCGGCGCACCAGGATTCGGGTGGAATCCGCTGGGGCGTCCGCATTGCCGAAGAAGACCACATCCAGTCCGCGTCGGCGGAGGACGCGTGTCGCGCCGCGGGCCAGCCCGGCGCGTCCGGATGCGTTGAGCACTTCCACGGTGATCCGGCGATCAGGCGCGGGCACCGGATAGGCGTGACCGGTGACCCGCTCGCGCTCGGGTGGTGTGAAATGGATCGCGAGCGCCACCACCGCGGCGGCGAGCAGCGCGATCAGGCCGGCGCGGAGGAGCCGGCGGCGAGACTGTTCCAGAAGCGTACGGTTGGTTCGGGAATGGGCCAGCCCGAGCTCACCAGGCGCGAAAGCCGCATCTGAGCTACCTCTCGTAACACGCCGGTCGGATCCTCCGGCAGTCGGCGCGCCAGCTCCGCTCGCTGCTCCCGGCCGGATTTCCGGCCCGGCTCCAGGAAATCGGCGCAGTAGAGTATCCGGCCTACCATATCCCACTCGGCCAGGCCGACGGAGTGATAGCGCACGGCGTCGAGGACCCCGCGGTCGGTCTCGCCTTCGGCCTTGGCGCGGGCCGCGCTGGCCGGGCCGTGGCGCAGCTCGCTCGGACCGGGGGTCGAGCTGGCCCAGCGGAGCTGCTCTTCCTCGGGAGCGTCCTTCAGGGCGTCGTGCAGCCAGACGGCCCGGAGCCAGCGATTCCGCTCCACCTCGGACACCCCCATCGCGTCGGCCCACCGCTCGGCCAGCGCCGCGACGCGCTGAATGTGCTCGAGGCGCCCCGGCGTGACGACGGCCCACCCGGGAAGGGTGGGCCGTGACCCGGAAGATTCCGGACGGAAAGAGGACGTCGGGGTCAGCTCTCGGCCCGAAGCTGTGGCCGGACGATCCGGTTGTGGGCGTCGACGAACACCACTCGGGGGTTGTGTCGATCGGCCTCGGCCTCGTCGAAGACGCCGTAGGAGATGAGAATCACCAGATCGCCGGGGTGCCCCAGCCGGGCGGCCGCGCCGTTGAGCTGGATGACCCCCGAGCCGCGCGGCCCGGGAATGACATAAGTGGAAAACCGGGCGCCGTTGTTCACGTTGACGACCTGGATCTCCTCGTAGGTCACCAGATCCGCCGCGTCCAGCAGGTCCTCATCCACGGTGAGCGACCCCTCATAGTGCAGATCGGCCGATGTGATCGTGGCCCGGTGGATCTTGGATTTCATGAGGTGGCGCTGCATCAGACGAGTCCCTCTCCCAGGATGATGTTGTCGATCAGTCGGGTGGCGCCGACCCGGGCGGCGAGAGCAATCACCGTGTCACCGTCCACCACCTCGACCGGCGCAAGCGTCGTCGGCTCGGTCACAGCAATATACTCCGGCCGTACCCCCGGAGACATCGCGAGCACGTCGCGCATGCGAGCCTCGATCCGGTCGGCACCCCGCTCACCGGCTCGCCACGCCTCGTGCGCGGCCCGGAGCGCGCGGCTCAGGGCCAGCGCGTCGCGCCGCTGCTCGGGCGAGAGGTAGCGGTTCCGGCTGCTCAGGGCGAGGCCGTCGGCTTCTCGGACCGTCGGCACCACCACCAGCTCCAGCGGCCAGTCGAGATCGCGCACCATCTGGCGGATCAGCACCACCTGTTGCATGTCCTTGCGGCCGAAACAGGCGACGTCGGGCTCGACCAGGTGGAAGAGCTTCGCCACCACCGTCAGAACGCCGGCGAAGTGGCCCGGGCGGGCGGCCCCCTCCCATCGATCGGCCGTGGGACCCGGCGTGATCCGCACCTCCGATCCCTCCGGGTACATATCTCCCACGTCCGGCGCGAAGAGCAGGTCCACGCCGCGCCCGGCGGCGAGCGCGCGGTCGCCTTCGAGGTCGCGAGGGTAGCGGGTCAGATCCTCGGTGGGACCGAACTGAAGCGGATTGACGAAGAGGCTCATCACTACGCGGTCGGCCCGGCGGCGGCCCTCGTGCACCAGGGCGAGATGGCCCTCGTGCAAGGCACCCATGGTAGGGACCAGAGCGATCCGCTCGCCGGCGGCGCGACGGCCGCGGACCCAGTCGCGCAGCTCCGGAATCGCCGTCACCAGCCGGAGGGTGTGCTGCGCGACGCCGCTCACTCGAAGCTGTGCTCGGGACCGGGGTAGCGGCCCCCGCGGACCTCGCCCGCGTAGTCACGCACGGCGGCGCGGACCGACGCGCCCAGCTCGGCGTAGCGCTTCAGGAACTTCGGCGCGAATCCCTCGTTGAGACCGAGCATGTCGTGCAGCACCAGCACCTGGCCGTCGCAGCCGATCCCCGCCCCGATCCCGATGGTGGGAATCCGCACCGCGGCGGTCACCCGTCGGGCCACCTCGGTCGGCAGCAGCTCGAGCACCGTCGCGCACGCCCCCGCCTCCTCGAGCGCGGCCGCGTCGTCCACCAGCCGATCGGCTGCCGCGGCGGTCCGGCCCTGCACCCGATATCCGCCCAGGGCATGGACCGACTGCGGCGTGAGGCCAAGGTGGCCCATCACCGGAATGCCGCGGTCCACCAGCGCCCGCACCGTTTCGGCCATGACTCGGCCGCCCTCGAGCTTGACCCCGTCGGCTCCGGTCTCCTGCAGCACCCGGCCGGCGTTCCGGATCGCCTCGGCCACGGTGACCTGATAGGTAAGGAACGGCATATCCACGAACAGGAGCGAGCCGGGCGCGCCCCGCCGGACCGCGGCCGAGTGGTAGATCATCTGATCGAGCGTCGCGCTCAGGGTGGTCTCCTGGCCGGCGATCACCTGGTTGAGCGAATCGCCCACCAGCAGAATGTCCACCTCCTCCGCGACGAGGCGGGCGAACATGGCGTCGTAGCAGGTCAGCATCACCAGACGACGACCCTCGGCCTTCCATTTCGGCAGGTCGAGGACGGTACGGGGACGCGGATCAGGGCTCATCGTGCTCCAGCTCGGCCAGCTCGCGCTGCCAGAAGTCGCGGTGGGGTAACCCGGGATGAGGAATGATAAGGTCGGGCTCGTCCACCCGGCGATCGCCGTAGCGGACGATGTCGAGATCGAGGGTCCGTGCTCCCCAGCGCCCGGTGCGCACTCGACCACGGCTGTGCTCGATCGCCTGGCAGGCGGCGAGCAGTGCGCGGGGCTCGAGCCGCGTCTCCAGCGCCACCATCTGATTCAGGTACGCCGGCTGGTCCATGCCGCCGAGCGGTGCCGTTTCCTCCACCCGGGAGGCGGCGACCAGCCGGGTGCGGGGCAGCGCGGCCAGCGCGGCCCGCGCCGCCGCCAGGTGCTCCTCCCGATCGCCCAGGTTGCTGCCCAGCGCCACGAACGCGCGCTCGGCCGCGGCGGTCACGTGGCCGGCTCGACCGCGAAGTGGCGGGCGATCCGCTGCAGGTCGGCCGCGACGTCGCCGAGCTGGCGGATCGCCTGCTCCAGCTCGGCCTGGCCGGCGGTGGCGTCGCCGGCCCGGAGCGCGAGGATGTCGATGTCGCTCCGGGTCCGCGCCGAGCCTTGCGCCACGCGCTCGATCTGCGCGCTGAGGCCGCCGACCGCGGTGAGCTGGCTGGCCGCGGTCTCGGCGATCGCCGCGGCGTGGCGGCCCGCCTCGCTGGTGGTGCCCACGATGTCGTCCAGGGCCTGGGCCGCGTCGGCGCTCAGCTCCTCCACACCGGCCACGGCATCGCGGCCGCGCTCCATCTGCTGGGAGACCGCGGCGACTTGTCCCGCGATCTCCTCCAGCAGCCCGCGCGCCTCGCTGGCCGCATGGAGACTCTGGGCGGCGAGGTCCCGCACCTCGTCGGCCACCACCGCGAAGCCCCGTCCCTCCTGCCCGGCCCGCGCGGCCTCGATGGCGGCGTTGAGGGCGATGAGGTTGGTCAGGTCCGCGATCTCCCGGATCGTGCCGATGAACCCGGTGATCCGCTGGGTGAGTGTGCCCAGGGTGGCCACCTGGTCGGCGCTCGCGGCGACGAACCCCTTGAGGCCCACGAGGCGGGTGATGGCCTCCCCGATCACCACCCGGTTCCGGCTCGCAACCGAGGCGGCGGTGCCGCTCGCCTCGGCGGCATGGGCCCCCTGTTCCGCCATGGCCCGGCTGGTCGCCGACAACGCCGTGGTGGACTGGAGCCCCCCGGCGACGAACTGCTCGAGATCGGCAGAGCCGCGCCGCATCCCCTGGGAGGTCTCGCTCAGGGCCGAGGCCGAGCTGCGCAGTGACTCCGCCACCCGGGCGAGGGAGGTGACCTGCTCGCTGATCTGGGTCACGGTGCTGAGCAGCGGGCGGCGCAGCTCGGCGATGTGAATGGCGGTGGCGATCTGGTTGGCGAGTGTTCCCAGCGCCATCAGGTCCTTGGACCCGTAAGCGTGGCGCTTGGGGTGATCGACCTCCAGCAGTCCCAGCAGGTCGTCGCCGAAGCGGATCGGGTGCACCACCAGGCTCCCGACCTCGGGCCGGGGCGGACCGACCCGGGGATCGCGGCGGGCGTCGCGGACCGAGAGCGGCGTGGAGCTGGCGATGACCTCGCGCCGGATCTCGACCATATCCTCGGGCGCCGCGGCCCGGTCGGGACGGCCCAGCGCGCCGCGGTACGCCAGCGCGAGGCGGCCGGACTGGATCCGGTAGACCCGGAAGTCGCCCCAGTCGAGTAGCCGGTACGCCAGCCGCTCGATCTGGTCGAATGAGCCCTGCAGCGTGGCGTTGCTGGCGATCGCCGACTCCATCAGGTGCACCTTGTTCAGATCCTCGGCGCCGATCGCCTCCTCCAGGATCTGCCGGGTGAGCAGGCCCAGCACTCCGAGCACCAGGGCGACGGCGACCCAACCGACGGGCGAGAGCGTGCGCAGCGCCGCCACCGCCACCAGCGCCGCGAACAGCGTCAACAGGTAGGCGATGATCTCCCAGCGCAGGATCAGGATCTTCTCGGCATGCTCCAGCTTGTCCCGCACCAGCAGGGTGAAATAGAAGAGCACCCTGGTGGTGAAGAAGTACAGGCAGGCGAGCACCGCCGCGGCCGGCAGCAGCTCGAGCGAGAGGAGCGGGGATCCCGTCAGCGCATGGACCGCGGCGTAGGGTCCGAACGCCGAGGCGAAGCCGATCACCTCGCGGCCTGCGTTGATGAACCCCGCGCGGGGCAGCTTCCGCAGCCAGCCGATGTCGCACAGCAGGACGCCCAGGTACAGCGCCGCGACCACCGGCGAAGGACCCTCGGTAATCGCGCCGACCAGCACGGCGACGCCGGATTGCGTGAGATAGGAGTACTTGCTGAGCCGGACCGGGCTGGCCCGCAGGAGCACGACGGCCCCCGTCAGGATCAGGGTGGCGATCGGATTGATCACCCAGCGGTGGTCGATCGCGAGCGCGGCCACTGCCAGCACCCCACCGCCCAGCGAGAGAATCCGGGCGTAGCGATCGAGCAGCCGACCGATGTCCATGCTCACGCGACACCCGCCGGGGCGTCGAGCCCGGTGCGGAGCGCCTCGAGGAAGCGGCGTGCGCCAGCCACCCCGTCGCGCCCCAGCGCATCGACCAGCGCGCTGCCCACCACCACGCCGTCCGCCATCCGGGCCACCATCGCGGCCTGCGCCGGCGTCGAGATGCCGAAGCCCACCGCGACGGGCAGGGTCGTCGCCCCGCGAACCCGGGCCACCGAGTCGGCCAGGTCGTCCGCCAACGCCTGGCTCGCCCCGGTGACCCCCAGGCGGGCGACCAGATAGATGAAGCCCTGCGCGTCCGCCACCGCCTCGGCCAGCCGGTCGGCCCGCGTGGTCGGCGCGACCAGCCGGATGAGATCCAGCGGGCTCGCCTGCAGCGCCCGCTCGATCGCCGGGTCGCCGCCCGCCGGGAGGTCGGTGAGGATCACCCCCGCGATGCCCAGGCCATCGGCCTCGCGGATGAAGCGATCGACTCCGTAGCGCAGAATCGGGTTGAGGTAGCTGAAGATCACCGCCGGGGTCTCCAGCTCGGCCCGGCGCACCAGCTCGAGGGTGCCGGCGAGCGTCATGCCGCGCTGGAGCGCCTCGAAGGTGGAGCGCTGGATGGTGGGACCGTCGGCCAGGGGATCGCTGAACGGCACGCCGACCTCGAGGATGTCGGCCACACCGTCGGCGGCGCGGAGCGCCGCCTCGCTGGCGTCGCGGTCAGGGTACCCCGCGGTGAGATAAGGGATGAGTGCGGTACGGGCGCCGGCGCGAAGGGCCGACCAGACGGGAGCGAGCCTCGAATCAGACAAAGTAGTCGCCGACCGTGAGTCCGTAGCGGGAGGGAGTGGTGACCTTGACGATCGAGCGAAGGAAGCTGCCGGTCTCGTCCTGTTCGGTGAGGCTCACCTGCTCGCCCGGCGGCGGCACCATCGCGCCGTCGGTGTTCACCGCGATGCGCACCAGCGGCCGGTTGAGCTGCTGCCCGTCGGGGTTGGGCGCGGCCACGATGCCGATCTCGAAGGTGTCGAGGATCACGCAGGTCCCCACCGGGTAGACGCCGATCAGATTGATGAGCGCCTTCACCAGCACCCGGTCGTAGCCCCGCTTGGGGTTCTCCCACATCTCCCGCAGCACCTGATCGGGCTCGATCGGCACGGTCTGGTAGCTGCGGCGGGTGGTGGCGGCGTCGAACCCGTCCGCCACGGCCACGATCCGGGAGAAGATGCCGAGCTGGCGCGGGCGAATGGTCTTGGGATACCCGCTCAGGTCGGTCTTCATGTGGTGCTCGTGCGCCACCAGGATCGCCCGGTACGGTGTCTCGTCGTGCGCCCGCATGCCGAACAGGGTGACCGCACCCAGCCAGGGATGGGCCTGCATGATCCGCCACTCCTGCTCGTCCAGGCCGGTCGTCTTGTTCAGAATGGTGACCGGCACGCGGGCCTTCCCCACATCGTGGAGCAGCGCCGTCATGCCGAGATCGTAGAGCTGGATCCGGGGAAAGCCGAGCTTCTTGCCCAGGGCCACCGAGAAGATGCAGACGTTGACCGAGTGGGTGAAGGTGTACTCGTCGTAGTCGCGGATAGTGGTGAGTCCCACCACCGAGGTCTCGTTGTTGAGCACCTGGTCGACGATCAGCTGTACCGCGCGCTTCACCTTCTTGACGCTGGTCGCCCGCCCCAGCCGGACCCCGGTGATGACGTCCTTGGTGACCGCCACGCCCTGGGCGTACACCCGCTTGGCCGCTTCCTTGGCCTGTTCGGCGTCGGGATCGTGCTGGGTGGCGTGCTCGATCTCGAGCCCCTTGACCTGCCCGGCGTCCAGTCGCGCGAAGAGCTCGTCGAAGCGCTCGTCCGGCTGGCCGCGCTCCGAGAGGCTGAGCAGCAGGCTGAGCAGGATCTGCCACTCCCGCCGGTTGGCGGTGGAATGGATCCGGATCGCGCCGATATCGAAGGCGCGAAGCACGGCGAGGATGTGGCTGAACGAGGCGTAGTTGTCGAGCTCGAGGCGGAGCCGGGTCGCGTTCACGAAGATGAAGTCGCCAGCCAGCCGGAGCTCGAGGTCGCTTTCCACCGCCAGGAGGGCGCGCGCCGAAGCCTCCAGATCGTCCAGCGCCTTCTGCACCGTGGCGTTCTCGACCGGATAGAGCTTGAGGCTTCGGAGCGCGGTGTAGATCGCGAGCAGGAGTGCGCGCCCGCCATGGCGGAGCTGGCCCTCCGGCGCGCGGGGGGTCGAATCGGTCGGGGCGCTCACGACGCGTTCTCCCGGAGCGCCCGGCTGGCGGCGTTCCGCACCACGAGGTCCTTGTCTTCGACCACCTTCTGCAGCAGCTCCCGCGCCTCGGGCGCGCGGATCTTGCCCAGCGCCATGGCGGCGCAAGCCCGGGTCTCGGAGGGCTCCTTGAGCTTCAGCAGGCCGCGGGGCTGCAGGATGCCGCTCAGCGCCTTGAGGCCCGCCGTGCCGGCGATCGCGCCGTAGGCCTCGAAGAAGGCCATCTTCTCGGTCAGGTCCATCTCCTTGACGGCGCGCCCGAGCACGACCCCCTCCACCCGCTTGAGCGCGCCCTTGTACCCCCGGGCTGCCGCCGAGCGCACGGCGACGAGCCGAACCGCGCGATCGTTGTCCTCGATGGCCTGCTCGATGAAGCCCAGCGCCGCCGGGGTGCCAAGCTGCGCCAGCGCCTGCACCGCCGCCAGGCGAAGCGTCGCGTCCTGATGACGGGTGACCTCGCCCAGGCCGGGGACGGCCTGGTTGAGCATCAGCCGACCGCACAGCGGCACCACGCCGGCCAGCGCCTCGGACTCGGGATTCCGCAGAATCCGCAGCACCTCGTTGCCGTGCGCCGCGGCCAGCCGGTCCACCACGCCTTCCAGCACCTCGCGGAGCGGCGCCGAGGACAGTCGTGGCAGCCAGGTCAGCACCGGCTCGAGCGCCGCGCCCTGGAGCTCCCGCAGCACCTCGGCGACCTCGGCCTGGCCGGCGAGCGCGGGCGCTTCGTCGAGGGACTGCACCAGCTGACTGACGATCGCCGGCTCGCTCAGCTTGGTGACGAACGCCTCGAGACGGGCGCGATGCTCGGCGGTGATGCCCGGCGCCCGGGCCGCGACCACCTTGGCGTCGCGCAGCACCGCGGCCGCCGTCCGGAAGTCGCGGGCGTTGAGAAAATTGGGAAAGAGGGCTTCGAGGGTGCCGACGATTTCGTCCCGGGTCGGCGGGTCGCCCTGGAGCTCGAACAGGTCGAACAGCACGTTGATGGCCGAGCCACGGGCGTCGCGGCGATACTCCTCCTGCAGGTCGGCCGCGACCGCGTTGATCTCGGACTCATCGAGGAAGTAGAGCGTGGAGTCGAAGTCCTCGAGATCGACCACGCCCTTCGGACGAGGCGGCGCTTCCTCCGCAGCCTGGGCGTGGCGCGCCTTGGCGGACTCGGGGTCGTTGCTCGCCGCCCCCGCGGAACCGGAGGCCTCGGGCAGGGAGCCCCCGCCTTCGCCGAAGAACTCCACGAAGTGGTACTGGATGAACTGGTATTCCTGCTCCCAGAGCAGGGTGAGCAGGTCGTCGCCGGCGTCGGCGGCCAGATACCGCGCCTGGTTGACGGTTTCCAGGAACCGGGTCAGCTCCTCCTCTTCGGCCCCGCGCCGGATGGTGAGCGAGCGCATGCCGTCCTTGAACAGCCCCCAGGCCAGGCTCTCGCCCTTGTTCGCCTGGTGGTAGACGACCTGTTCCTCCCACACGAAATCCGTCTCCGCCACCGTGAGAACCAGCTGATCGATCACCGCCCAGATGGGCGTGAACGCGGCTCTCACGTTCTCGGTCGCGCGCTGGTAGATCGGATTGTTGGGGAGGTACATGTGGAAGGCGCGGAGCGCCTTCACCACGTTGTTGATGAGCTCGGCGACCTGGGCCGCCGGCAGGTCATCGGTGACCGGCTGGTGTCCCGCGGTCACCGGGGGCTTCCCAGCAGCGCGGCCACGTGCGCCACGTCCTTGTCGCCCCGCCCGCTCAGACAGAGCAGGACCGGCTGGCCCGGCCGCCAGCGCCCGGCCGAGCGTCGAACCCACGCGATGGCGTGGGCGGTCTCGAGGGCGGGGATGATCCCCTCCAGCCGGCTCAGTGCCTGGAAGGCGTCGAGCGCCTCGGCGTCGGTGGCCGAGGTGTAGCTGACTCGCCCCGTGTCCCGGAGCCAGCTGTGCTCCGGCCCCACTCCCGGGTAGTCGAGCCCGGCCGACACCGAATGCGCCGGCGCCACCTGGCCCTCGGCATCCTGGAGCAGGTAGCTCAGGCTGCCGTGGAGCACGCCCGGCGTTCCGGCGCTGAGGGTCGCGCTGTGATGGCCCGACTCGAGCCCCTGCCCTGCGGCCTCGACGCCGACCAGCGCCACTTCGTCGTCGAGAAAGGCGGTGAAGATGCCCATCGCGTTGGAGCCGCCACCGACGCACGCCACCACCGTGTGCGGAAGCTCCCCCACGCGTTCCAGCATCTGCTCCCGCGCCTCGCGGCCGATGATCGCCTGAAAGTCCCGGACCATGCGGGGGTAGGGCTCGGGACCGACGACCGACCCGATGATGTAATGGGTCGTGGGCACGTTGGTGACCCAGTCGCGCAGCGCCTCGTTGGTGGCGTCCTTGAGCGTCCGGGTACCGGACTCCACCGGTACCACGGTGGCCCCCAGCAGGCGCATTCGGTACACGTTGAGCGCCTGCCGCTCGACATCCTCGGCGCCCATGTACACCAGACAGTCGAGGCCGAACCGGGCGCACACGGTGGCGGTGGCGACGCCGTGCTGGCCTGCCCCGGTCTCAGCGATGATCCGCCGCTTGCCCATCCGCCGCGCAAGCAGCGCCTGGCCGACGGTGTTGTTGATCTTGTGCGCCCCGGTGTGGTTCAGGTCTTCCCGCTTGAGGAACACCGGCGCGCCCACCTCGTCGGACAGGCGAGGCGCGGCGGTGAGCGGTGAGGGGCGGCCGACGAACTCGGCGAGCAGGTCGTCGTACTCGGCCCAGAACGCGGGATCGGAGCGGACTTCGTCGTAGAGGTGGGCGAGGTCGTCCAGCGCCGCGACCAACGTCTCCGGGACATAGCGGCCGCCATAGGGCCCGAATCGGCCGGCGACCGCACGTTCAGGGGATTGTTGGGCTGTGGCCAAGCGCGGCCTCCAGAAAGCGAGCGATCTGGTCGGGGTCCTTGATGCCGGGGAGGCGTTCGACCCCTGAACTTACATCCAACACCTCAGGACGAACGAGGTCTATGGCGTCCGCGACCGTGGTCGGAGTGAGGCCGCCGGCCAGGACCATCGGACCGGCCAGTTTGGCTCGGGCACCTCGCGCCAGAGCCATGTCGAGCCGTGTACCGCTGCCGCCTTCCGCGTGGGGGACCCGCGGCTCGACCAGCACGGCGTCGGCGTGGGTGGCGAAATCGGCCAGATACTCGAGATCCGCGGCGCTCGCAATTCGCATGACCCGCCAGACCCGGAGGCCCGCCGCCCGAAGCTGGGCGGCGGTCTCGGAGCTGTGGGAGCCGTGCAGTTGCACGCCGCTCAGGCCGGCGACCCTCGCCGTTGCGAGGATGTCGGACCCGGCCTCCCGGCCGAACACGCCGAATACCGGGATCCCGCGGCCCGCCGAGACGATTTCGGCCGCTCGGGCGGGTGTCACCACCCGGGGCCCTCCAGCAAAAACGACGCCCAGGTAAGCCGCGCCCTGCCCCACGGCGGTGGCAGCGTCCTCCGGCCGGGTCAGGCCGCAGATCTTGACCTCAACGGCCATGGCGCGGCACCTCGGCGAGCCGGGCGAGCAGCCCCCCCGGGTCGCTGGCGGCCGACAGGGCCGTGCCGATCAGGACCGCGTCGGCGCCCTGGTCGCGCGCCTGGATGACATCGGCCGGCTCGGCCATCCCACTCTCGGCGACCGCCACAATGTCGTCGGGCACCCGCCGGAGCAGGCGCCAGGCCGCCGCGGTGTCGATCCGAAAGGTGTCGAGATCTCTGCTGTTGACGCCGACGATCCGCGCCCCGGCCTCGAGCGCGGTATCGAGCTCGGCGGCGGTGTGGACCTCGACCAGCGCGTCGAGGTCCTGGCGCGCGGCCGCGCCGAGCAGCGCCTCGAGCCGCTCTCGCGGCAGGGCCCGTACGATGAGCAGCACCGCCGCGGCTCCCGCGGCGCGGGCCTCGAGGACCTGCAGCTCATCGAGGATGAAGTCCTTCCGCAGCACCGGCACGGCGACCCTCGCCGCGGCAGAGCGGAGATCAGCCACCGACCCGCCGAAGAAGGGGCCGTCCGTGAGCACCGAGATCGCGGCCGCTCCACGCTCGGCATAGAGGGCCGCCCGCACCGCCGGATCGAGGTCCTCGCGGATCACCCCCGCGGAGGGCGACCGCCGCTTCACCTCGGCGATGACGGCGACCGTGTCACCGCGCAGGGCGCCCGCCAGCGATGGGGGTCGCGGCACGGCGCCGGCCTCACGGCTCACCGTCTCCGCCCGGGCACTCAGGGCCGGGAGGCCACCGCGGGTCGTCTCGAGGATTTGGTCCAGGGAAACCCGCATCTTGTCCTTCGGCGCGTCTTCGGGTATAGTAATTCGGGCTCTGTTCGGTCGACCTACCGGTTCAACTCGCAAGGGAGCATGCAATGCCCCTCACCAAGCGCCAGAGCGAAATCCTCGTCTATCTGCAGGGTCACATCCAGGATCAGGGATACGCGCCCAGCTTCGAGGAGATCGCGGAGCGATTCGGCTTCCAGTCGCTCGCCACGGTGCACGAGCATCTGACCAACCTCGAGCGCAAAGGGTACATCCGGCGGTCCTACAACGAGAGCCGCTCGATCGAGGTCCTTCCGCCGCGCGGCACCTCGGCCGCGTCGGAAGTCCCGCTCCTGGGCAAGGTGGCGGCCGGCACGCCGATCGAGTCGCTCATGCACCAGGAGACCATCGCCGTTCCCGACCAGATGCTCCCTCGGCGCGGCCCCAACTACGCGCTCAAGGTGCAGGGCACGTCCATGATCGACGAGCACATCATGGACGGGGACGTCGTCGTGGTCCACGGCAAGCAGTCCGCCGAGAACGGTGAGATGGTCATCGCGCTGGTCAACGGCAGCGAGGCAACCGTCAAGAAGTTCTACCGCGAGCCCGGCGGCTGGATCCGCCTGCAACCGGCCAACACCACCATGCAGCCCATGCGCTTCCAGGAGCGCGACGTACTGATCCAGGGCGTCGTGGTCGGCGTCATCCGGAAGTACTGAGGGCACGCGGGGCGGCACGGCGGAGGCGCTCCAGCGCGTCGCGTGCGGCGCCGTCCCGGAGCGCGGTCTCCGCCCGCTCCACTCCCTTCTCGAAGGTATCGGCCGACCCGGCCACATAGATCGCGGCCGCAGCGTTCAGCAGCACCGCACACCGTTCGGCCGAGTTGCCATCCCCCGCCAGCAGCCCCTCGATGCGCCGCGCGTTGTCTTCCGGCTCGCCGCCGGCCAGCTGATCGAGGTCGTCACAGGCCAGACGGTACCGCTCCGGGTCCACCCGCCACCGGCGCACCGCACCGTCTCGCACCTCCCACACCTCGGTCGCCCCGCGGGGGCTGATCTCGTCCATGCCGACGTCCGCGTGCAGTACGAGCGCGTGCACCGCGCCGAGCCGGAGCAGCGCATCCGCCAGCACCGGCGCGCGATGCGCGTGCGACACTCCGATGACCTGCCGCGAGACACCGGCAGGATTGGCAAGCGGTCCGAGGAGGTTCATGATCGTGGCCACGCCCAGCTCCCGCCGGACCGGCCCGACGTGCCGCATGGCCGGGTGGTAGGTGGGCGCGAAGAGGAACACCAGTCCCGCCGCCCGGAACACCTCTGGCGCGCGGTC
>DASSML010000037.1:0-3593 GCA_035688895.1 Gemmatimonadales bacterium | reverse complement strand
CAGCGCCGGACGCCCGACGCCGCCGACCAGCGCCACCAGCTCTACGTGCAATGGCTCAACGCCCGAGCCAGCGATCCCGACATCCTCCAGCTCGACGCGATCTGGACCCCCGAATTCGCCGCGGCCGAGTGGATCCTCCCGCTGGACCGTTTTCATCCCGACACCGCCGCCTTCTATCCTGCCACCATCGCAGCGAACCGGTGGGGCGGCCGGCTGTACGGCATGCCCTGGTTCGTCGATGTGGGGATGCTCTACTGGCGCACCGATCTCGCCAAGTCTCCACCGGCCACCTTCGACGAGCTCGACCGGATCAGCGAGGCGGCCCGCGCCGACGGCAGCGTACGTGCCGGCCTGGTCTACCAGGGCGCCCGCTACGAAGGTCTTGTGACCGTCTTCCTCGAGTATCTCGGCGCGTTCGGCGGCACGATCCTGGAAGGCGGGCGCATCCGGGTGGCCGACCCGCCGGCCATCCGGGCGCTCACCCTGATGCGAGACCAGCTCCAGACGGGCGTCGTGCCCCGCTCCGTGCTCACCTGGCACGAGGAGGAGGCGCGCTTCGCCTTTCAGAACGGCCAGGCTGCGTTCATGCGGAACTGGCCCTATGCCTATGCTCTGCTGCAGGACTCCACGGGCTCGAAGGTCGCGGGTCGGTTCGCGGTGGCGCCGATGCCGGCGGGTCCGGGCGGCTCGCCCACGGCCGCGCTGGGCGGGGCCCAGCTCGCGATCAACGCCAACTCGGAGCACCCCGAGGCCGCCTGGGCCGTGATCGACTACCTGACCCGCCCCGAGCAGATGCTCGAGCGCGCCCAGGTGGTGGGGCAGTTTCCGGCGCGTCGCACGGGCATCAGTGAGTCGGATCTCGCCCGCTCGCTGTCGATCCCGCCGGCTCAGATTCGCGCGGTGGTGGAGCATGCGGTGCCTCGGCCCGTGACCCCGGTGTATACCCAGCTCTCCGACATCCTCCAGATCCAGCTTCATCGCGCCCTCACCCGTCAGATGACACCCGAGGCCGCGCTGCGGGAGGCGCAGGACCAGATGCAGCGCCTGCTCGACCGGGTGGGCCTGGGTGCCGGGAGCCCCCGTGCCACGCACTGAGCCGCGTGGCGCCGAGGAGCGCGAGGCGCGCCTGGGATGGGCGATGGTCTCCCCGGCGGTGGGAACGATCCTGTTGATCGCCCTCTTTCCGCTGGGTTGGACCGTGTGGGAGTCACTCCACCTGCACGATCTCCGGATGCCCTGGCTGGGCCGGCCCTTCATCGGACTGGACAACTACATCGAGGCCCTGGGCGACCAGCGCTTCCGCGAGGCGCTGGTCCACACCCTCGTCTTCACCCTCGCGAGCGTGACGCTCGAGCTCACCCTTGGCTGCGTGCTGGCCCTGGCGATGAACCGCGCCTTCCGCGGACGTGGACTGGTGCGGGCGGCCATTCTGGTGCCCTGGGCGATTCCGACCGTGGTGGCCGCGCTGATCTGGCGCTTCATGTTCGACGGCGATTCGGGGATCGTGAACGCGGCGCTCTCGTCGCTCGGCGTGGATCCACCGGTCTGGTTCGTGGACCGGCTGGCCGCGTGGGTGCCGGTCATCCTGGGCGACGTGTGGAAGGAGACCCCCTTCGTGGCCCTGCTGCTCCTCGCCGGGCTGCAGGGGATCGATGCCTCGCTCTACGAGGCTGCCCGCATCGACGGCGCGTCGGCCTGGCGGCAGTTTCGCTACATCACCCTGCCGCTGCTCAAGCCGGCGCTTCTCGTGGCGCTCATCTTCCGCACCCGAGACGCGTTCCGGGTGTTCGATCTGGTGTACGTCATGACCGGCGGCGGCCCGGGCACCGCCACCGAGCCGATCGCGCTCTACACCTTCACCTCGCTGCTGCAGAACCTCCGCTTCGGCTACGGCTCGGCGCTTTCGGTGCTGGTGTTCCTGGTCGCCTTCCTGTTGGCGGTGGGTTACATCAGAGTGGTGGGTGCCGACTTGACCGGAGAGCGCCGATGAGCCGGGGCGCCCGCTGGGCCGCGCTGGCGGTGGGACTGCTGGTTCTCGCCACGGCGTTTCCCTTCTACTGGACGGTGGTCGCGTCGCTCACGCCGGAGGCGCGGCTGTTCCAGGCTCCGTCGCTGCTGCCGACTGGTCTGGTGCTGGACCATTACCGGGCCCTGTTCGTCGAGCGGGCCTTCTGGGTGCCGATCCGCAACTCGCTCGTCGTCGCCGGGTGTACCACCATCTTCAGTGTCCTGGTCGGCTCGCTCTGTGCTTACGCGCTGGCCCGGCTCCGCTTCCGGGGCAAGGTTCCGCTGCTCGGTCTGGTGCTCGCGGTGAGCATGTTCCCCCAGATCTCGGTGGTCTCGCCGCTGTTCCTCCTGCTCCGGAGTCTGCGGCTGATCGACACCTATCCCGGACTGATCCTGCCCTATCTCACCTTCGCCCTGCCGCTCACCGTGTGGCTGCTGGTAGGGTTCTTCCGTCAGCTTCCCGCGGAGCTGGAGGAGGCGGCCATGGTGGATGGCGCGGGCCGGCTGCGCGCGTTTCGCGAGGTGATCGTGCCCGTGGCCGTGCCCGGCCTCGCGGCCACCGCGATCCTGACCTTCGTGTACAGCTGGAACGAGTTTCTCTTCGCCCTGTCGTTCACGCTGGGCCCGGAGCGGCAGACGGTCCCGGTCGCGATCGCTCTCTTCCGCGGCCAGTACCAGGTGCCCTGGGGCCAGGTGCTCGCCGCGGCAATCGTGGCCACCGCGCCGGTGGCGGCGCGGGTGCTCGCATTCCAGCGCCGCATCGTGCAGGGACTCACCGCTGGGGCGGTGAAAGGCTGATCATGGCGACTATCCGATTCGAGGGCGTGCGCAAGACCTACCCCAACGGCCACGTCGCCGCCCGGGGTCTCGATCTGGCGGTGTCAGACGGGGAGTTCGTCGTGCTGGTCGGCCCGTCGGGCTGCGGCAAGAGCACCGCGCTCCGGATGCTGGCCGGTCTGGAGACCCCGACCGCCGGCCGGATCCTCATCGGCGACCGCGACGTGACCACGGTGCCGCCCCAGGATCGCGACGTGGCGATGGTGTTCCAGAGCTACGCCCTCTACCCCCACATGACGGTTCGCGCCAACATGGGCTTCGGGCTCCGCATGCGGGGCGCCGCGCCGGATCGCATCGCCACGCGGGTCGCCGAGGTGGCGCGGGCCCTGGGTCTGGAGCAGGTGCTCGATCGGAAGCCGGGGCAGCTCTCGGGCGGACAACGCCAGCGGGTGGCGCTGGGCCGCGCCATCGCGCGGGAGCCGCAGGTGTTCCTCTTCGATGAGCCGCTCTCCAATCTCGACACCAAGCTCCGGGTCGAGACTCGCGCCGAGCTGGCCCGCCTGCATCGCCGGCTCCGCGCCACCATCGTCTACGTCACGCACGACCAGGAGGAAGCCATGACCCTGGGCGATCGGGTCGTAGTGATGCACGACGGCGCCATCGAGCAGGCCGCCCCGCCGATGGAGGTCTATCGCCGGCCCGCCACCCTGTTCGTCGCGGGGTTCGTGGGGTCGCCCGAGATGAACTTCCTGCCCCAGTCCGATGGCACCCTGCTGGGGGTTCGCCCGCAGGATTTCGCGGTCGTGGCT
>DASSML010000036.1:0-3254 GCA_035688895.1 Gemmatimonadales bacterium | reverse complement strand
GATAGTCCGTCTTGAGACGGCGGCCGCAGTTGCCGCAGACGATGATGCCGGCGAGCAGCGCCGAGCCGTTGCGAGGATTCCCCTTCGAGCCGGGCCCCCATCGGTGCTGGCGCAGCGATTCTTGGTTCGCCAGATAGCGCTCCCAGGTAATGTAGGCCGGCAGGCAATCGTGCTTCAGGACCTTCCACCGCTCCATCGGCACCCACTTGCCGGGGCGCGTGCGCATCCCAGTGGCCGTCCGGACGCGCTGGTACGGTCGGCGGCCGAAGGCGTAGGCCCCGGCGTACATGGGGTGGACCAGGATCTGGCGGACGCTCAACATGGTCGGGCGTCGCCATTCCAGGTTACCGCGGTTGGGTCCATGGAACGGCCGAATCCCGAGGCGGATGTTGTTGCGCACCAGGTAGTGGAACACCCCCCAGACGGTACCGATCTCGTCGTACTTGTCGAAGACGAGGCGGATGACGTCGCGCACCTGCTCGTCAGGGTCCATGTCGACGCGATCCGGGGAAAGCTTGACATAACCCAGGGGCACGTGGTGGAAGAGTTCGCCGCGCCGGGCCTTGTGCAGCCGGCCTCGCTCCAATCGATTTCTCATAGTAACAAGCTCGAATTCGCTGATTGTACCCTTGTGACCCTCTTCATAATGCACCAGTTCGACTTTCAGGCGTCGCTCCGCTTGCCGTGCCGGCCGCGTCCGCGGCCCCAACCGCGGCTGCGAGCGACATAGCCCACGGACTTCTCGTCGTACCTCAGGCCCTTCGCCGTGCTGAACCCTTCCGCGTTCAGCCTCGCCGCGATCGCGGCGTAGTCCTCCCCGGGCAACTGCTCCCGGATCCGTTCCACCGCCGCCTGTGGTGTCCTGGGCGCCCAGACCCCGACCAGCGGCCGATCGATCGTCAGAGTCGTGTGCGCACCCGTGTGCCACTCCACGTCGATCCCGATCTTCCCCGCCGTGGTCACTCCATCCAGATGCGCTCGCTTGATCAAATAACGGAGCAGCGTCTTGCGGTCCTCCATCGACGTCGTCTCCGCCTCCCAGACCCGGCCCAGGTCGGAGGCGAGGTCCCGGATCTGTTCCCGGTCCGCCTGGCCCAGGGGATGCTCTTGCCGCCGCTCGAACTCCGTGCGCTCGCGTCGCAGCCGCTCGCGTTGCCGCAAGGCGCCCTCCCAGAGGGCCTCCAGCTCCGCGGTCACCAGGCGATTCTCGGGGTCCGAGGCCTCGTAGCGACGACGGGCCAGCTCGACCTCATAGTCCGCCCGCCGGAGCTGGAGGTCCCACTGCTTGCGCGCCTCCTCATGGTCGGATTCCAGCTCCTCCAGCGCGTGCAGCGCAATCTCGATCTTCGCCGGCGACACGACGTCGAGGAACAGCCCAGCGACCGCCGCGTCCACCCCCGCCGAGCTGAAGCACTGGCACGTCTTGCCGCCGTGGCGCTTATACTCCTAAAAGCACCCGTACCCTGGCGCCCGCTTCTCCTTGGTCGAGTAGTACAGGACCGACATCCGCGCGCCACACCGGCCGCAGTAAGCGATCCCCTGCAGCAGGGCCTTGCCCCTCCGGGCGGCCCCGCGCTTCCCGAACCCGTACCCGTTGGAGCGGAGGGTCTCCTGGTTCTGCACGAACTGCTCCCACGTGATGTAGGCCGGGTAGACGCCCCGCAGGCAGACCGTCCAGTCCTCCAGCGGTCGCGGATGCACCCGGGCCTTGCCGTTGGTCGGCGAGCGGTCGAACGAGTCGTACTCCTTCTGCCCGTAGACGTAGGCCCCCGCGTACGTCGGGTTGTGCAGCAGCCGGATCACGTCGCTGAGGTCGGGCTCCTTCCAGGTGACCTGGCCGTGCCGCGGCCCGCCCCAGATCTTGGCGGGGACCTGGAGCTTCTCCCGGACCAGTTGCACCAGGACCTGATGGGCGACCTTGTGGCGGCCGAACAGCCGGAAGATGTAGGCCAGCCGGGACTGGACCTGTCGGTCGGGATCCATAACCACGGTCCCCGATTCGCTCCGCACGTACCCGACCGGCAGCGAGCGCGCCAGCTCGCCGCGGCGGGCCTTGTTCCAACGCCCCTCATGAAGTCGAGTTCGAAGTGTGAAAATCTCTGCTTCCGATATCGTCCCCTTCACCCCGAGCAGGAGCCTGTCGTTGGGGTCGCGCGGGTCATACACCGCTGCCTCGTCCGCCAGCAGCGTCTGCGTCACCACGCAGATCTCCACCAGGCGGTGCCAGTCGGCCGATGACCGCGCCAGCCGCGAGGCCTCCAGGGCCAGCACCACGCCGACCTGACCGGCGCCGATCTCCGCCAGGAGCGCCTTGAAGCCCTGGCGGTGCGTGGCGATTGTCGCCGAACGCGCCTGATCCTCGTCGATGATCTCGACGGCCTTGGCTGGCCAGCCCAGAGCCCGGGCGCGTTCGACTAGGGCATACTGTCGGCTCGAGCTCTCCCGGTTGTTGCGGACCTGATGCGGGCTCGACTGCCGGATGTAGACGACCGCCTGGCGGCGCAGGTGCGCCGGCCTGATCTTGGGATGGACCGTGTCACGAGTCATGCCTCAACCTCCTGCGTCGAGCACGGCCGGAGGCCGAGGGCCTTGAGGACCATGCCCGAGAAGCGGTGGCCGAACCGCTGGCGGTCGGTCAGTGAGAGCTGGAACCAGATCTCGCGCAGGTCTACGTCTCGCCCCGCGGGCGGCCCTTCGAAGGACGGCGTTTGCCGCGACCCTTCCGCAGCCCGTGACAGTACCGGGCCAGCCCGAGGAGCCCCGAGGGGGGAATCTGTGGCCGATCCTCGCTCCTGGAGAATTGCCCGTCCAGATCGGTCCAGGATGCCGGGACGGCGGTCCGTCGTCCCGAGGGCAGTTGCAGCACGACCCATGGCTTGTCCTCCCGCCAGAACACGTCGATCCAGGTGGCGAACTCGCTACCGACGCAGCGAGCCTCCTCGTGGATCCTGACGGGGGCTCCGGGAAGAAGTAAAGCTTGTGGGTTATGAGATGTGTCACTTCATCCCCAAGAGGAGACGCCCGTTGGGCGTGGCGGCGTCGTAGATCCCGTCGCGGTCGCCGATGAGACAATGGCGGTAGCCGCACAGGTCGAGCAGCGGGTACCAATCGGACAGGTTCCGGGACAACCGAGTGACGTCGTACGAGAAGAGGATGCCCACTTGGCCGAGGGTGACGCGCGCCGCGATCTCTTTGAATCCCGCTCGCCCCTCGGCGATCTCGGCGGTCAGGCCCTGGTCGACATCGATGACCTC
>DASSML010000035.1:0-8821 GCA_035688895.1 Gemmatimonadales bacterium | reverse complement strand
GGTGGACTGGTGAATCACGGCGGCCCGGCGACCCCCGCCTCGCGATAGGCGCGTGCCACATCGGGTCCGAAACAGGCGAAGACCACCGTACGGAGACGCGCGTCGGGTCGATCCGCCGCACGCACGGTACGGACGGCGATCGCGGTCGCCTCCGCGAGCGGGTAGCCGTAGATGCCGGTGCTGATTGCCGGGAACGCGATGCTCTCGAGGTCGTGCTCCTCGGCCAATCGCAGCGACGAGCGGTACGCCGAGGCCAGCAGCTCCGCCTCGCCGGCGCGGCCCCCGTGCCAGACCGGTCCCACCGCGTGAATCACATATCGCGCCGGCAGCCGGAAACCCGGGGTGAGCCGCGCTTCGCCGGTGGGGCATCCTCCGAGCGCCGCGCACGCGCGGGCCAGCTCGGGCCCGGCTGCGCGGTGAATCGCGCCGCACACGCCGCCACCCGGCGCCAGTGCCTCGTTGGCCGCATTGACGATGGCGTCGGTGTCGAGCGTCGTGATATCGGCGATCATGGCGATCAGCTCCATCGGCCTCGCCTCAGCCCGGATCCTGGTTTTTCCCCTCGGCGTGGAACAGATGCAGCACGTGGTGCACCACCGGCGCAAGCATGGCGCCGGCGACGACCAGGAAGACGATGCCCGCAAACAGCGCGTACACCCCCGCCAGCAGCTTGCCGATGGTCGAATCGATATGGTCCACCGGCCCCATGCCGCCGAGCAGCATCGCGGCGTTGAGAAACGAGTCGGGCCAGTCCAGTCCGGCGGCCCAGTGATATATCGCCATCCCCAGAGCGAGGGAGAGGAGCCCGAGCGGCAGGAGGGCGACCCCGTGCAGCAGCATCCGGCGGGCCAGCTCCCACGGGTGAAGGATCACAGGGCGGGATGTCTCCATGACTGGGGACCTCAGGGTGAAGGATGTGCTAACCGGGCCACCGGCGAATGCAGAGGCGGTGCTCCATGAGCTCGATCGCCGCCTCGGCGGTGGAGGCCTGGTGCAGGGTGGTCTCGCCCGCGATTTCCCGGAAAAATGCCGAGGCTGACGGCGACGGAGCGAGAAGCACGATCGGCCGACCGAGCCGGAGCGCCAACGCCACCTCCGACGCCGTGCCGGGCCCCTCGACGCCACACGCCACCACCACGTCGCTGCTCAGCACGTTAACCGCGTTGCGCGCCTCGCCGATGCCGGTGAAGATCGCCAGATCCACCTGGGGGCTGACCGGACCCTCGGGGCCGGACGGAAGGATCCCGACAGTGAGGCTCCCGGATACCATCTTCGCGCCGGCGCAGGCGGCGTCCATGACACCCGCCGGCCGCCCGCCGGTGAGCACCACCCATCCCGCCTCGGCGACGAGCCGGCCCAGAGTGTGAGCCAGCTCGAGGGTGGCCGGCGAGGCGGCGCCCGCCCCCATCACGCCGACGACCGGTCGTCGGCCCGCGGCCCGGCTCAACGCCTCGCCTCCGCGGACCGGGTCGTCCACTGCCACAACCCGTTGATGACCGACACGGGCAGGCGCTCGCCCATCATCCTGGCGGCGAGCACGATCTGTCCCCGGTGGTGCGCCTCGTGGGCGACGAAGTAGGTGAGCACGTGTCCCACGTCGAGCGGCAGGTTGCGCCAGACATAGGATCGTGAAGCGGGAATCGTCCCGCCCTGGTCGCAGCCGAAGCTCAACAGCCGGAGCATCGCCCGGCTGCTCCGCCCCAGGGCCCGCACCAGCTCGGGACGTCCGACGAGGCGGCGCTCCACGTTCCCGGGCGCGACGATCCCGAACTCTCCGCCCAGGGTCTTGATCCACCGGCAGCGGGCATTGTGAACGTGGCCGGCGATCATCCGGATGGTGCGGCGAGGCGCTCCGGGCACCGCGGCGGCCCAGACCTTGGGCGGCAGCCGCTCCACCAGGAAGACGGTCAGCCGGTTGTTGGTCCGCCAGGCGTCGAGGATCATCGCCCTTGCCCCGTTCGGATCGGCGGTCCATTCCTGTGGCATGGTCTCCGCCCTCCCTCCTCGCGTACTGCTGGTGATGACGGACCAATGGCCTCGCGCGCTGCTGCGCGCCGCGCTCCGTGAAGGCGGCTACGACGCGGTGGGCACCCGGGCGTTGGCCGGCGCGGCCCGGCTGACGGCAGACGCGCCGGACCGCGGACCGGTCGGGCTGGTGATCCTGGCGCAGGAGGCGCTCGCCGGCGCGGACCGGAGCGACCTGGACCGGCTGCGCGAGGCGACCGGCGCGCCGATCGTGCTCCTGGCCCCGGCGGGTGGTGGGGACAGTGCCGGCCCGTGGGTGCGGGTGGTCCACCGACCCGTCAGCATCGGCGAGCTGGTGCGGGTGGTCGAAGCTCTCGTGCCGCTCTCCGCCGACGATCGGCGGCCGCTCGACTAGTCGCGAGGTCCATCCCCATCCTCACGCCGAATCGCAGCGGCGGCAGTCCAGCGGCCGGCCCAGCCAGGTCGCCCGCCCTTCCGCCGTCGTCACCCACTCGCGCACCTGCCACGGTGGATCGTGCCGCACATGCTGCCCGTGCCCGCACTCCAGCTCGGCCACCCAGTGGTCTTCATCGTCCTGGTGAAAGCCCACGATTCGCCGCTCCATCGATCAATCCGGGCGGCAGACCATCAGCACCTCGTCCATGTAGCCGTCGGACAGCTTGATCGCCCGCGGCTCGGTTCCGTAGACGGTGAACCCCCACCGCTCGTAGAGCCGCCGCGCCCGGGAGTTCTCCGCGGCAACGGTCAGGATCACCTGCTCAACGCCTTGAGCCCTGACCTCGTCCATGAGAAACCGCATCAATGCATCTCCGACCCGCATCCCGCGGGCGCTGGGCCGGACGTACATCCCCCAGAGAAGCGCGCGGTGACGCAGCTTGACACCTTCGAACCGGGTCATGCCCGCGATGCCGACCAGCTCCTCGCCTAGGCAGGCTCCGGCCACGAAGGAGCTCTCGAGCCGACCGGCGACCGCGTCCGGCTGGATGGCCTGCTCGTCTTCCGGCGCCACCCGGAACTCTCGCGGATGCCGGCTGAATCCTTCGAGACGCACCTGGTGGTAAGCCGTTGCGTCCGCGGCGACGAGACGCCGCACGATGAGGGTAGCCACCGTCATCGGTCTCGTTCTCCTTCAGTTCTCCAGCGTGCTCTCGTACCGCCAATGCCGATCGAACAGGAATATCGGGCTGGGTCGTCCGGGCGGTGCGAGATCGGGCGTTTCCACCGCGTAGCCGTTCGGCCCGAGATCGTAGATCCAGAGCCGCGACTGCTCGTAGGGCTCGGGCAGGTGAAAGGCGATGGCCCGGCGAGCCGAGACACAGGCAATCGAATCGATGACGTAGTGGGTGGCGAACTGCGCCATCTGGGAAAGGTCGAGGGAGCGGCGCAGGCTGGTCTGCGCCGGCTCCTGGCTGGTCACCAGGTCGTCGAAGTACGCCTCCGTCTGGGCGACGGCCGCGGAATCGATCGGCGAGCAGGGCCCCTCCATCGGCGCGGTGGCGACGCCGCGGGCCGAGGCGAGCACGCCGACGGCGACCAGGAGAGGACCGAGCTGGATGGACATGGCTGACAGCTAGGATAGGGAGCGGCGATGGCGTACGGAAGGGTGGCCGGCGTCACGACCGGCGGAAGAGCTCCCAGCGGCCCTCCGACTGGGTATACGCCTGGTTCCTGATCTTGTACCACACCGTGTCGGGGCCGTACGGGTCGGTCTTCCGCTTCGCCACGATCCCCTCGAGGTCGAGCCGTTCCGCCGCCCGCAGCATGTCGCAGCCGCGCGCCTCGAGGCTGAAGACCTGACTCAGCGCCGTGGTCGTCGCCTGCACGATCCGGTGGAGAATGCGCTTGCGCTGCGTCAGCGGAAGGCCGCGCAGGTCCCGCCCTCTCACCCAGAGCGCATCGAACGCGGCGTAATGGAGATTGCCCCGCCCTTCCAGCAGGGCGCGGAAGTCCTGGCGCCCATCCGGATCGAGGGCGACGACCTCCCCATCCAGGATCGCCTCCTTGACCGGGAGCTCCTCACGAACCCAGTGGCAGAGCTCCTGGAATCGGCGCAGCACGTTGCCGCGCTTGGAGCGGAAGTGACAGTCGCGCCGGGTGACATACAGCAGGCCGCGGAACCCGTCGTACTTGGGCTCGAACACCCAGGAGGGATCGTCGAACGGCCGCTCCAATCGCTGGGGAACGACCGGCTCGACGAGCGGGAGAGCCGTCGTGGACCGACTCGGCACGGCTACGCCCGGAACTGGCCCGACCTCCGCCAGGTCCGCGCCGGCGGTCCCATCGGGTAGGCGTAGCTCGGCACCGGCCGCCGGGCAAACAGCTCGTCGAGGCGATTGGCCAGGGCGGAGAAGGTGATCGGCTTCCGCACCCAGGCGAAGTCGTGGTACCCGGCGTGAAGCTCGACGGCGTCGGGATTGTCGGTGTCGACGGTGAGCAGGACGCGGACGGTGGGGTCGAGGTCGAGGGCCCGCTCGACCAGCTCCCCGCCGTCCATCCCGGGCAGCATGAGGTCGGCGATGAGCAGGCGCACTTCCCGCGGATGCTGGCGAAGGAATTGGAGGGCTTCTCGGCTGGTGGCGCAGTTCTGGACGCTGTAGCCGAACGCCCGGATCATGCGGCTCAGGATCGAGCGTCGAGTGAGCTCCTCGTCGACCACCAGCACCAGCGGGCCCCGGGGCGAGCGGCGCGGACGGACATCGTGGGACATCGGGCCTCCGGGCGGCCCCAAGGCCGCCGTTGGGCCCTCTCCACGAAGAGGGCGGTCACGGGAACGAGCTCAATTTGCAGCTGAATCGGCGAGCGCGCTGTGAGGAAGGCGACAGGCCCGAGGTTATCCACGTGGGGAAGTGGAGATGTGTTGCGGTCATCCGTCACATACCGGCGGACAGTCGGACGGGCGGACGGTGGTCGATCTTCGATGCCCGGGCCGGGATTCGAACCCGGACGGGGTTGCCCCCAAGAGATTTTAAGTCTCGAGCGTCTACCAGTTTCGCCACCCGGGCGGGTGTCGGAATATACCTGTCGTCGGCTACCCGGCCCGGATGCTACCGTTTCCGGCCCCGACCCTGTCCCGCGGTGGTCTCCCCTCGCTCCGCTTCCAGCAACCGCTTGGGCGCCGTCATCCGCCAGCTGTCGCGGAGCAGATCCGCGATCTCGATCCAGTCGGGACTGCGGTCCAGCCACACCCCGACCCAGCCGCTCGGCCCCACGTACGGCGGGACGAAGAAGCGATCGGGCTGAGCCCGGACCATGAGCCGCTGGTTGTCCGGACCCGCCTTGCACCAGAGCGCCGGGCGGCCCTGAGTATGGTGACTGCCCGGCGTGGCATACATGGCGAAGAGCTTGTTCCTGACCCGGAAGGTCGGCTCGCCCCAGGCCATCACTTCGTGCGCCTCGGGCAGTGCCAGGCAGAGCCGGCGGAGGCGCGCCAGGGGAGCCGGCGGCACTGCTACGCCTGGAGGTCGGCGTGCTGGGGATGGGCCCGGATCCATTGGGCCACGAACCAGCAGCTGGGAATGACCCGTAGCCCCTCGGTCCGGGCCCAGGCCAGCCCCGCGTCCACCAGGCGCCCCGCCACGCCTCGGCCGCGTTCCGACGGCGGCACAAAAGTGCTGTAGAAGTCGATCACCCCTTCACCGGCCGGCGCGTACGCCAGAGTCGCCGTGCCCGAGGGCATCTCGACGGCAAAGCGATGCCGCGCCGGGTCGTGAACGATCTGCATGCCACCTCCATCGGGCGAGCCGGCCGATGCTTCCGGCCCCTTGGGATTCCTGTCCGGGGAAGGTACACTGCCCCGCTGGCAAAGCGGCCTCTGCGCCGCCAACTTGCCACTTCGCACCAGCATAGACTCGAGGTGGATTCGGTCCGGAGGACTTGCGTGGGGCTTCGTGTGTGTGGTCTGGGACTGGCGCTGGGCCTGGCGTTGCCGTCAATGGCGACGGCGCAGCTCTCGCCGGTAGGGGTCCCGGCGGGCGTGGTCCGGATCGAGGCGGACGGCGCGCTCGAGTCCTGGGACAGCCGGTATTTCGACGGCCACAAGGAGAACTGGGGTGCGGACGTGGCGAGTCCCGCTCTCGGCGCCGACCTCTTTCCCTTCCTCGCCGGCTCCGAGACGACCATCCGGCAGGTCACCGGTCTCACCGGCTTTCAGATCAACCTGGGCGCGCTCACCACCGACGCGATGGTCGACCGCGGCGCGGGAATGTTCGGCCTCAGCCTGGGACTGACCCGATCCATCACCATCTTCGGCCGGATGCCGCTGGTCTACGTACGGGTGCAGCACTCTTCCTCCATGGACCCCGCCGCCGCGAACTCCGGCGCCAATCCAGGATCGGCCCAGCAGGAGGCCTTCTTCACCCAGTTCGACGACGCACTGTCGAGCCTGAGCGACCGCATCGCTTCAGGGGCGTACGCCGGCGATCCCACCACACTGGCGCTGGCCCAGAGCACCCTGGCGAGCGGCACCGCGCTTCGCGACGATCTGTTCGGCCTGCTGAGCGATTCCGAGACCGCGAGCCCCTTCGTGCCGCTGGCCACCAGCGATGCCGGCGTGGCGATCGATGGCCGCGTCGACGCGCTGCAGAGCACGCTCGCCAACCAGCTCGGCGTGGCCGGGTTCACTGAAACGCCCACACTACCCACGGCCGCGCTCACCGGAGCCGAGCTGGAACAGGTCATCTCGGACCCGACCGGTCCGATCGTGATGCTTACCGACGCATCGAAGGTCACCTTCCGCGGAGACGCCGAGGCGGGGCTGGCGGTCACGCTGGTAGACAAATGGGATCAGGGTGGCAAGCAGGGCGGCGTGCGGGCCGCCGTTCAGGGCCTGATGCGGTTCCCCACCGGCGCGCTGGCCCGGACCAGCCGGCTGCTGGCGCTGGGCACTGGTGACGGTCAGACCGACATCGAGGCGCGCGGGACGCTCGACCTTGGGGGCGGGCGCTGGGGTGTTCGGCTGGAAGGCGGCTACAACCGCCAGCTCGCCGCCGACCTGGTGAAACGCGTGGCTCCCCCCAGTCAGCCCTATCCCAGCATCGACCTCCTGGCCCTGGTCCGCTACGACCCGGGTGACGAGACCACCTTCGCCGTGCGTCCCTTCTTCCGGCTGGCCCAGTCGCTCGCCATCATCGGCTCCGCCGAGCGGTGGCACCACGGCTCCGACGACTACAGCTATGCGGAAGGCGCCGACGAGGTGCCGGGGGTGGACGCCGCGGTGCTGGGCGAGGAAAGCGATGCAAGCGCCACGCTGCTCAGCATCGGGCTCACCTACTCCAGCGTCGGGAAGGTCCGCCCGGGAAGCCGCGGCCTGCCGGTAGACGCCGGCTGGACCTACGAGCGGGTGGTCGGGTCGTCCGGAGGGCGGGTACCCGACGTTCACCGGATCCGGGCCCGCCTGCGGCTGTACTTCGGCCTCTGGTAGGCACTTCCCCGCAGCTGTCGGACGGGTGGCGTTCCGTCCCGACGGTTCAGACGACATATTGGGGCCATGCAGCCGACAGCGTGGAGACCCAGGTGAGGGGCGCGGGCGGTACCCCTGGCGGGCTGGGCGGATTCCTGGCCGGCGCCGCGATGGTCGTGGCCGGGGCCTACCTGCTGCTCGCGAGGGTGATGGTCTCGGGCGGGTACTGGGATCTCTGGGGCTACAACGCGTTCGGATTGTCGCTGCTCCCGCTTCTGGTGGGAATCGGGCTCCTCTTCTTCGATGGCCGGTCGTTGGCAGGCTGGGCACTCACGGCGATCGGGTCGATCATCATCCTGGCCGGTATCGTGGCCAACCTCGGGATCTACTTCCGCGCCACGTCGCTCTTCGACACGCTCATCATGCTCGGCCTCCTTGCCGGCGGCCTGGGCCTGATCGCGCGGTCGCTCAGAGCGAGCGGCCCCGACCCCACCGGTTATGGCTCCACTCTGGGCTGAGCGGGTGCGAGACCAGCTGCGCGGGCCGGCGGAGCACACGGCCGAGGACGCTACGCCGAGTGAGCTTCGGCGCTCGGCGTTCATCCTGGTGCTGATGCTGATCGCGCTGGTCGTCCTGGTGGTCCCGGTGGTGAAGGACCTGCCGCTTGGGCGCAGCACCCGGACCGGGATCTTCGCGTGGCTGTTGGTGGCGCTGGCGCTCTACTGGATGTGGGCGGGGATGGGGTACCGGCCGCTCCTGCTCTGCCAGCTGCTCTTCTTCTCGGCGGCCGCGGCGTTGCTGAGCGCCAAACTGGTGATGGTGGCGGTGTCGATCGAGGGGATGACCATCATCCGCGACATGGCGCGTCTGCTGATCCAGGCGGGTGCCGTATGCGCGGGCGCCAATCTCGGGGGCATGCTGGTGGCGCTTTCGCTGCGCAAGAGCGAGAGCGGATAGCGCCGCTCAGCCCCGCCGGCCGGCGGTCCGCCCCTGCCCCAGCATCGCCCGCGCGTGCTTCCGGGCCGCGTCTCCCTCCGCATCACCCAGCATCCGCGCCAGCTCCAGCTCTCGATCTTCGCCGTGAATCGTCGTCACGTCGCTGGTGGCGATTCCTCCGCGCGCTTCCTTGGAGACGACCAGATGCTGGTCGGCCCGGGCGGCGATCTGCGGCAGGTGGGTGATGACCAGGACCTGGTGTCGTTCCGCCACCTGGGCGAGCGCCTCGCCCACTTGGGCGCCGATCTCGCCGCCGATCCCCTGATCGACCTCGTCGAACACCAGGCTCGCAATCGCGTCGTGCCGGGCCAGCACGACCTTGAGCGCGAGCATGAGCCGGCTGAGCTCGCCCCCCGAGGCGACCCGTGCGAGCGGCTTGGCCTCGAGTCCCTGGTTGAGCTGGACGTCGAGCTGTACCGACTCCGCCCCTGCGGTTCCGGG
>DASSML010000034.1:0-6623 GCA_035688895.1 Gemmatimonadales bacterium | reverse complement strand
CGCCTCGAACCTGGTCCCCGAATTTCAGGCCAAGCGGGGCTGGCTCACCGCCGCCGCATTCTTCGGGGGGGCAGTAACTTTCTTCGTGACCGAGCACTTGCTCGCCCAATGGATGCGCTGACCACCCCTGGTCGAGGATCGGCTTCCATGCCATACGAGTACAGCGTGGCGGATGGGGACGGGCTCATTCATGTGACCGCGTGGGGCGACGCGGACCTGGCGGAGATCGTGGCGCTACTCCGCCAGATGGAAGCCGACACCCGGGTGCGGCCGGAGATGCCCGCGCTGGTGGACGCCCGGAACCAGCAGTTCCGGCTCCCTCCGCTGTCCCTCCGCCAGCTGGCCGACCTTCACGTCCAGAGCCGGGCGGGCGCGCGCCGGCCGGTGGCGGTGGTCTGCGCCGCAGGCCTCGACTACGGGCTGGGCCGGATGCTCAGTGTGTTCAGCGAGATGCGCGGGGCCGTGCTGCAGGTGTTCACCGACCACGGCGAGGCCGTGGCCTGGGCGCGCACCCAGCTGCCTCGCGACAGCCATGGTCAGAAAGCGTAGCGCCGCGCCCAGCGAGACGCTGTTCGCGGCCGCCCGCGAGGCGAGCCAGCCGCTGGCGGCGCGGATGCGCCCCCGGACGCTGGATGAGTTCGTCGGTCAGGAGCATGTGCTGGCGCCGGGCAAGCCGCTCCGTGAAGCGGTCGAGCGCGGGGTTCCCGGCTCGATGATCTTCTGGGGCCCGCCCGGCAGCGGCAAGACCACCCTGGCTCATCTGGTGGCGAGCACCACCGCCCGTGTCTTCGTCCCCTTCAGTGCCGTCACCGAGGGTGTGCCCCGGATCCGGGAGATCGTGGGCGAGGCCCGGGCCCGGCTTGATTCCGGCGGCGCGCAGACCATCCTCTTCGTGGACGAGATCCACCGGCTCAACAAGGCGCAGCAGGACAGCCTCCTCCCGCCCTCGGAGGACGGGACCATCACCCTCATCGGCGCCACCACCGAGAACCCCAGCTTCGAGATCAACGGGGCGCTGCTCTCCCGGACTCGGGTGTTCGTGCTGCAGCCGCTCTCGGCAGACGCCATCACGACGCTGGTGCAGCGCGCGCTGGGTGACCCGGAGCGGGGACTGGGTCAGCTCGGACTCACGCTGGATCCCGACGCGCTCCAATCGATCGCGGTCGAGGCGGATGGCGATGCGCGCCGCGCGCTCACGGTGCTCGAGGCGGCCGCGGCGCACGTCGGTGCGGGCGGGCAGGTGACGCTCGAGGTCGCGCGCGAGGCGATGCAGAAGCGATTCGCCCGCTACGACAAGGCGGGCGAGGAGCATTTCAACCTGCTCTCCGCCTATCACAAGTCACTCCGGGGGAGCGACCCGCAGGGGGCGCTCTACTGGATGGCGCGAATGCTGGACGGCGGGGAGGATCCGATGACCCTCTTCCGCAGGGCCATCGCCATGGCGGCGGAGGACATCGGGCTGGCGGACCCGAACGCCCTGATCATCGCCGTGGCGGCGCGCGACGCCTTTCACATGCTCGGCCCACCCGAGGGCTACCTGCCGCTGGCCGAGATGACGATCTACCTGGCCACCGCGCCCAAGTCGAACAGCGCCAAGGTGGCGCTCGGTGCGGCGCTGGCGGCGGCCCAGGAGACGCCGGCCGAGCCGGTGCCGATGCACATCCGCAACGCGCCGACCGGCCTCATGAAGGAGCTCGGGTACGGTCGGGGCTACCAGTACGCCCACGATTCGCCGGACGCCTACCTGCCCCAGGAGTATCTCCCCGACGCGCTTCGCGGCACCGCGTTCTACGTGCCGGGGCCTTTCGGCCACGAGAAGCGGGTCGCCGAGCGGATGGACTGGTGGGCGAGGAAGCGAGCGGAGGCGGAGGGCGGGGAGGAGCCGCAGGAGGGCGGCGACGAGTGACACGCGGGTATATTCAGCAGGAATGAGACTGGCGATTGTCCTGGCCCTCGCGGGCTCCTTGTCGGCGCTGGGCGGGTGCTCCGGACTGAACGACCTGTTCAAGCAGCCGACCTTCCGCCTGGATCGGGTTGTGATGCATGACGTCGGCCTGCAGGGCGGCGCGCTGGACCTGGTCGTGCTGGTGGACAATCCCAACCAGTTCGATCTGCACGGCACCGCTCTCGAGGTCGGCTTCGACGTGGAACAATCGCACCTCGGTACGGCCCGGCTCACGGACGACTTCGCCGTGTACAAGGGGCGGGTGACGAAGCTGACCCTGCCGCTCACCTTCCAGTGGGCCGGTGTGGGCAATGCCGTCCGATCGGCGTTGGCATCCGGGGAGATCCCGTACAGCATGAAAGGCCAGGCCCAGCTGGAGACCCCCTTCGGCAAGTACGACGTGCCCTTCGAGGGCCAAGGGCGGGTACCGGTGACCATTCCCGAGGGCGTGCGCCTCACGCCCTCGGCACCCTGAATCGACGAGGATCAGACACATCGGTAGAACACCACTGGAAGTCCGCGACCCGATCGAGCGTGCGGTGCTGGTCGCGGCCCCGCGCAAGGGCTCTCCCGACGCGCGGCACATCGATGAGCACCTGGAAGAGCTGACCCGGCTGGTCGACACGGCTGGGGCCGAAGTGGTGGGCCGGATGTCCCAGCAGATCGCGGCCCCGAGTCCCGCCACCCTGATTGGCGAGGGCAAGGTCGAGGAGGTCGGCCGGGCCGTGGCCGATGCCGGCGCTACGCTGGTGATCTTCGACGAGGAGCTGTCGCCGGTGCAGGGGGCCAACCTCGAGCGTGAGCTCAAGGTGCGGGTCATGGACCGGCCCGAGGTCATCCTCGACATCTTCTCCACCCGGGCCCGAAGCCACGAGGCCAAGCTGCAGGTCGAGCTGGCCCAGCTCGAGTACCTGCTTCCCCGACTCACCCGGATGTGGACCCACCTCTCCCGTATCCGTGGCGGCATCGGCCTTCGCGGACCCGGCGAGACCCAGCTCGAGACCGACCGCCGGATCATCCGGCAGCGGATCCAGGGGCTCAAGGCCAAGCTCAAGGGCGTGGAGCGGCACCGCGAGAACCTGCGGGCGGGACGGGATCCGATGCTGAGCGTGGCGCTGGTGGGCTACACCAACGCCGGCAAGTCGAGCGTGCTCCGAGCCCTGTCGGGCCAGCATGAGATCTTCGTCGAGGACCGGCTGTTCGCCACCCTCGACACCTTGACCCGCGAGGTGGATCTCGGCGAAGGGCAGCGCGCCAGGGTCACCGACACCGTGGGATTCATCCGCAAGCTGCCCCACCATCTCGTGGCCAGCTTCCGGGCCACCCTCGAGGAGGCCCGCGGCGCCGACGTGCTGCTCCACATCGTGGACGCCAGCCACCCCGATTGGGAGGGCCAGATCCGGGTGGTGGAGCGGGTGCTGGCCGACCTGGAGCTGGCCGATCGGCCGCTCATTCTGGTGTTCAACAAGATGGACCTGGTGACGGACCCGGCGGGCTTCACGGGCCGGGTGCGCGAGCTCTTCCCCGGCGCGCTCACCGTGACCACCATGCGCACCAGCGGGCTTGCCCCGCTCAAGACCAGGCTGCGCGAGCTCGAGCGGGCCGGCCGCCCCACCGTGCGGATCCGGCTCCCCATGACCGACGGCGCGCGCCTGGCTGCGCTCTACCGGGATGGTGAGGTGCTGGCCCGGGAGGAGCACGACGGCGCCCTCGACCTCCGGGTTCGCCTGGACCGCTGGCAGGTGGAAAAGCTGCAGCGGGAGGGGGTGGAGGTGGTCGCGGAACGGGGGGAGGAACGTCGGGCGGCTGGGTGAGGGGCGCAGGGGCGCGGGAAGGGAAAGGTGCTCCGGCGTACCAGATCGAAGCACCGTGATCGAACTCACCGAGCTTGGAAAGTCTCCCGCATAGGCTCCTCTGTGAGATCCGGACTACTGGATCGAAGGAGGACCGATGCGGATTCTGAAACCTGCTTACCTGCTGCTCGCGCTCCTCGCATTAGCGGAGGCTTGCGGCAGCTACAGTGCTCCGAACAGCAACCCAGGCTCGCCTGACAGCACCAGGGACAGCATGCCGTCGGGGCCAAGCTACTAGGCCCGCGAGGTGGATGGTTGAGAAAAACGGGGGCGCAACTACGGATGTCGTTGCGCCCCCGTATTTGCGACTTCCTGCGCTCCTGCTCAGCTTCCGCTCAGCACCTGCTCCAGGATCAGCCACCGGTTCATCCCCGCAAACTTCTGGTGCATCTTGGTGATCGGCGCCGGATCCATCGCGTCTTCCTCGATCTGCAGATCGGCCAGCGCCTCGATGCCGCTCTTGAGGAACTTCCGCAGCCCCTTCTCTAGCGCCATGCCGGCGGTGCGGAAGTTGAACAGCGTCGAGAACTGCAGGATGAAGCCGAGGTCGGCCAGCTGCTGGTTGGTGATCAGGGTGCCGGCCTTCTTTGCCTTTCCGAAGTAGAGCGAGGGCGAAAGGTTGAACCCCAGCATCTGATTGGGGTAGTGCTTCCGCACGCCCTCGGAGAATTCCTGGGGCTGATCGAGCTCGGTATTGTTGAACTCGGGCCAGATCACGTCCACTCCCAGCTCCGCCGCTTCCCAGGCATCCTCGATCGCCATCTTCACGCCGCCCGGCTCCTGGTCGGGCAAGGCGCCGTCGATCGAGTCGGTCCGGGCGATGATCACGACGTTGACCCCGGTCGCCTCGCCGGCCGCCTTGATGGCCTTGAGCTTGGCGATCCACTGCTTGCGCGGGACCAGCACCTTGTTGCGCTTGGCCTTGCCGACGTTCACGATATGGCCGCAGGTGCGGTTCGACGGGTCCTGATTCTCCAGGTGCACGCCGCCGGCGCCGACCCGGATGAGCTCGGTCGCGAGGGTGAAGGTCTGGGTCGGACCGCCGAAGCCCGCCTCCATGTCCACGTAGGCCGGCGGCGCGCCGATCAGCTCCTTGCCCTCGTTGTCGTACCAGTGCGTGTTGCGGGCGCCCTCGATCCCCTTCTTGAGCTCGAGGACCAGCTCGACCATCTGGTGCGACTGATAGATCCCGATGTCGGGATACATGCTCTTGGTGGCCGCGAGCTGCCAGCCGGAGCCATAGAGGCTGGTGAACCCGACCCGGGTCATGATCGCCGCGGTGAACGCGTCGTAGGCCCCGGCCGAGTGCAGGTAGGACTTCTGGTCCCGGGCCTCGTGCAATAGGCGACGAAGCTTGTCGGCCGGCACCTCCATGTCGGGCGGGGCGAACAGCTTGCTCACCGCCTCGGCCGGGTAGGTCACCTTGGTGGACACCGGGGACGTCGCAGTCGCCATGAGGGGACTCCTTCCAATGGAGCGTGCCGTCCCTCACCGGAGACGCCACAAGCACCCCATCCCGGTGGTCCGGGACGGGCAGGGGAGGACCTTGTGAAACCTTTCACATGATAGCGATTCCGGCCGGATTGCGCCAGAGTGCCGGCCACGCGCCCCCGGACCGGTCCGTCCTATGTCATGGCGCCCGTCGCCCGTCCCGCGTTACCTTTGCCCCCAACATGTTCATTACCAAGCCTTTCATTCGTGACCGCCGGATCCGGTTCGCCCTGGCCGGATGCGGGCGGATCTCGGCCAACCACTTCGATGCCCTCGAGAAGCACGCCGAGCGGGCGGAGCTGATCGGGGTCTGCGATATCGACCCCGAGGCCCTCCGTCGGGCGGAGGAGCGGACCGGGGTGCCCGGTTTCCGTACGCTGGATGCCATGCTGGCCGGTACCGACGCCGACATCGTCATCCTGTCCACGCCGAGCGGCATCCACGCCGAGCAGGCGGTGGAGGTGGCCGCGGCCGGGCGCCACGTCATGACTGAGAAACCGATGGCCACGCGATGGGACGACGGCAAGCGGATGGTCCACGCCTGCGACCACGCGGGCGTGCACCTGTTCGTCGTCAAGCAGAACCGTCGCAACGCCACGCTCCAGCTGGTAAAGCGCGCGGTGGAGCGGCGTCGGTTCGGCCGGATCTACATGGTGAATATCAACGTCTTCTGGACCCGGCCGCAGTCCTACTACGACAGCGCCCCCTGGCGCGGAACCTGGGAGTTCGACGGCGGCGCGTTCATGAACCAGGCCAGCCATTACGTGGATCTGCTCGACTGGCTCATCGGACCGGTGGAGAGCCTGCAGGCCTACACCGCCACGCTGGCCCGGAACATCCAGGTGGAGGACACGGGCGTCGTGAGCCTGCGCTGGCGTACCGGCGCCCTGGGCTCGATGAACGTCACCATGCTCACCTATCCCAAGAATCTCGAGGGCTCGATCACCATCATCGGGGAGAAGGGGACGGTCCGGGTGGGAGGCGTGGCGGTCAACAAGATCGAGCATTGGAGCTTCGCCGACTCGGATCCGGACGACGCCAAAGTGGAGCAGGCGAGCTACGAGACGACCTCGGTCTACGGATTCGGGCATCCGCTCTACTACGACAACGTGATCCAGTCGCTTCGGGGCGAGGCCCAGCCCGACACCGACGGCCGCGAGGGCCTGCACTCGCTGGAGCTCCTGATCGCCACCTACCTCTCGGCGCGGGACGGGCGCCGGGTGGCCCTGCCGCTGGAGTACTGAGGTGGTCGGGGCGGTATGGCCGTGACCGACGCGCTCCACCGCAAGGGCATCATCCTCGCAGGCGGAACCGGCTCGCGGCTCTACCCGGTC
>DASSML010000033.1:0-8129 GCA_035688895.1 Gemmatimonadales bacterium | reverse complement strand
GAGCCACGCCCCCTTCAGGTTGATGTCGAGCATCGTGTCCCAGGCCTCTTCGGTCAGCTCGTGGGCCAGCCCGTAGGCGCAGATCCCGGCGTTGTTGAACAGGATGTCGATCCGGCCGAAGCGGGAGAGCGCGAGCTCCACCGCAGCGCCGATCGCGGCGTCGTCCCGCACGTCGCCGGCGAACGTCGCGCAAGTGCCGCCCGCGGCCGCGCAGTCGGCGGCGAGGCGCTCGAGATCCGCGGAGCTTCCCATGCCGTAGCCGGGGTAGGGAAGCGGCCGCGCGATATCGAAGCCCAGGACCGCGGCGCCCTCCCGGGCCAGGGCAACGGCCGTGGCGCGGCCCTGGCCGTGCGCCGCGCCGGTCACGAAGGCCACCTTCCCGCTCAGCTCACCCATCGCGCTCCTCCGCCCGCCGGAACGGCTCCAGGTACTCGTCCAGCGGCACCCGCACCGCGTTGTTGAAGACGTTGGTGGCGACCATCAGCGCGCCGAAGGTGGTGAGAACGACGATCTGCTCCCGGCTCAGGCGCTCGGCGATCGGCTGGTAGACCGGGTCCGGCACGACGTGGGGTGTGACCGCGAGGCTCCGGCCGAAGGCCACCACGGCCGACTCCCACTCATCAAGCACCAGGCGGTCGGGATCCTCGCCGGACTGCACCAGCAGGCGGCGGAAGAACGTCGAGCAGATCAGGCAATCGGTCTCGCTGGAGACGGCGTGGGCGAACAGGGTCGTGAGCCGCTCGCCCAGGAAGGTCCGGACCGTGTCGCGCAGCGGGTACCATGTCATCAGCGCCTCGAACGCAGGCACCGAGTGCAGCAGCGTCCGTTTCATGTTGGTGATGCGGGCGATCCGGGTGTGCTCGTCGTGCGCCGCCTTCGCGTCCGGCGGCAGGTCGTCGTAGCTGGCAGGCGGTACCCGGGTGCCTTCGGCCGTGCTCATGATGGACTCCGGAAACGCGAGAACCCGCAGGTTATCCCCGTCTCCGACCCTGTCAAGCCGATAGGCTCATAGGACACCCTCGTCGGTCACGGTCAGCGTCGCGGTGTATTTGCGGGCCTTGCAGCGGTAACTCCCGGTCGTGGTGAGCCCGGCCTGGCTGCATGCCGCAGCGCCGTTCTCGGGGGTGATCTCGTACCCGAACTCGGCGAAGGCGGTGCCGTAGGCCATGCCCAGCTCGGTCGAGGAGTTGCAGGTGATCCCGAGTCGCGGGATGTTGGTGTCCGTGATGATCCAGCCTACCGAGTTGGCGGCGCTGGCGGCGCTGCCGCAGGTGAGCTCGAAGCGGTAGGTGTGGCCCGGGTCGAGCGGCGCGCGCCTCGCGGCGGCGGCGAGCTCTGGGGTATCGGGCCCCGTAATGGGTGCGGGGCGGTCATTGCAGGCGATCAGCAGGAGCGAAATGCTCAGGCCGGCCAGCAGGGTAGTGGAGCGCATTCTTCCTCCGTTGCTCGGTTCACGAAGAGCCGTGGTCGTCGATCCACCCTGTATACGCCGGGTGGCCGCCGGCCTTCTCACCGGGAACGGGGCGAGTCCTCCGCCGGCGCTCGCGACGGAGGACTGGTGCAGTCGGATGGCCCTACCCGACTAGTGCGACCAGGCGGGATACCCCTCGGGCTTGCCGCTCTTCGAGATCTTGGTCACGGACCCGCCGGTCGGGGTCATGGTGTAGATCTGCGACACGCCGGAACGCGCGCTGCTGAAGGCGATCCTGCTCCCGTCCGGGGACCAGGTGGGGAACGCGTCCGAGGTGGGACTCCCCGCGATCTTGGTCGTCGTACCGGTCGTCAGGTTCCGCAAGAAGATGTCGGTGTTGCCGAATTCGTTCACGGCCTGGACGAAGGCAAGCTTCGATCCGTCGGGTGAGAGCGCCGGCTGGGCGAGGGGGGTAACGGCCGTATAAAGCGCCTTGATGTTCGTGGCGGTGCCGCTCATCCGGAACACCGTCTTGTGCGTCGGACCGACGTAGACGATCTGCCCCGACTTGGTGTAGCTCGGCTGCGTGCCTGGCAGTCCGCCGTACCCCGTCGAGAACGCGCCGAGCTGCCCGGTGCCGAGGATCAGGTAGGCGATGTAGTCAACGCCGTTGAGCGACATCGCCACGACCATCCGACTCCCGTCGGGAGACCAGCTGGGGTGGCCCAGATCGCAACTGCAGGCCTGGGAGCGGGCCCAGTGCCCGTTCGTACCGTCCGCGTTGGTGATGTAGATATCGCGACGAGTCTGGCCGGCGACCGTGCGGTAACTCGTGAAGGCGACTCTCTTGTTGTCGAACGACCAGGCCGGTTCCGACTCCGAGACCTGGGTATTGGTCAGCGACACGACGTTCTGCCCCGTTGTCGCATCCATCCGAGAAATGTCGTACCCCCCATTGCGGTAGATGGCGTACACGAAGCGCTGTGGGGTGGTGGCGAAGCCGGGGGTTACGTCGGCGGCCACGCCCGGCGGGGCCGACTCCTGCGCGTCCGGCGCCAGCGACTGCTCGGCGTCGCAGGCGGTGAGGGCCAGTGGGAGAGCGATCATTGCTGCCAGGCGGTAGGCGTGCGGCCTCAGGCGGATCAGGCCGGCGGCGTGCGGGGACATGGGGACCTCCTGGAAACCGGGTCATGGGTGCGGCGGCTGCCGGCCGCCGAGAGCACAGACCCAGTCTATTCGCCGGCGTCACGCCCGAATCACCTCTCGATCACCAGGGACAACCGCCTGATCCATAAGGTGTTATCTTCCTGTTCCGAGGCTCGTTGCGAACCCCTCCAACCGCCGTACCTTGGTACGTGGCCGACACCGATCAGCTCACCCGTCTCAACACCGCCCTCACCGGTCGCTACTCCCTTGAGCGCGAGCTGGGTCGAGGCGGCATGGCGACCGTCTACCTGGCCGACGACCTCAAGCACCATCGCAAGGTGGCCCTCAAGGTCCTCCGGCCGGAGCTGGGCTCGGTGCTCGGGGCGGAGCGCTTCGCCCGCGAGATCCGGGTCGCCGCCGGGCTTACACATCCCCACATCCTGCCCCTGCACGACTCGGGTGAGGCCGCCGGCCTGCTCTTCTACGTCATGCCGTACGTGCGAGGGGAGAACCTGCGCCAGCGCCTGGCGCGGGAGCGGCAGCTTCCGGTCGAGGAGGCCATCGCCCTCGTCCGCCAGGTGGCCGGGGCGCTGGAGCACGCGCACGTGTATGGGCTGATCCATCGCGACGTGAAGCCGGAGAACATTCTGCTGCACGAAGGGGTGGCGATGGTGACCGACTTCGGCATCGCCCTGACGGCGGGTGTGAACGGCGATCAGCGCCTCACCGGCACCGGCCTGATGCTGGGCACGCCGCATTACATGAGTCCGGAGCAGGCCGCGGGCGAGCGAGACCTCGACGCCCGGAGCGACGTCTACAGCCTGGCCTGCGTGCTGTACGAGCTGCTCGCGGGTGAGCCGCCCTTCACCGGGGCCACCGCGCAGGCGGTCATCGTGAAGCGTTTCACCACCCAGGCTCAGGGCATCCGGCGCATCAGGCCGGGCGTGCCCGCGGGCGTGGAGGCCGCGATCCAGCGGGCACTGTCCCGGGTCCCGGCCGATCGCCACGAATCCGCGGCCGCGTTTGCCAAGGCGCTGAGCCTTCCGGCGCCGACGACGGCGCGGTCCGCCTCGATCGCGGTGCTGCCGTTCCAGAACCTGAGCCCCGATCCGGAGAACGAGTTCTTCGCCGATGGGATGACGGAGGACGTGATCGCGCAGCTCTCCAAGATCCGCTCGCTCCGGGTGATCGGACGCGGGTCGGTCATGCGGTTCAAGCACCGGAAGGAGAGCCTGCAGGAAGTCGGGGCCGCACTCGATGTCGCCACCGTCCTCGAGGGCAGCGTGCGCCGGGCCGGGAGCCGGGTGCGGATCGTCTCCCAGCTCATCGACGTGGATTCGGACCGGCACCTGTGGGCCGAGACCTACGACCGGGACCTGACCGACATCTTCGCGATCCAGAGCGACGTGGCGATGCAGATCGTCTCCGCGCTCGAGGCGGAGCTGAGCCACGAGGAGCACCGGGAGATCCACAAGGAACCCACCGAGGACGTGGAGGCCTACCAGCTGTATCTGCAGGGACAGCACTGCATTCACCGCTGGACCGGGGAAGGAGCGAAGCTGGGGCTCGACTATCTGGAGGAGGCCGTCCAGCGGGACCCCTCCTATGCCCTGGCCTACGCGGCCATTGCGAAGGCGTACACCGACATGGGCCTGGGAGTGATGGGGTCGATTCCGCCGGACGAGGCCTTTGCCCGCGCCAAGGCCGCAACCGCCCGGGCGCTGGAGCTCGACCCCCGGCTCGCCGAGGCGCACGCGTCTCTGGGCCACCTCAAATACGTGTGCGACTACGACTGGGTGGGAGCGGAGAAGGAGCTCAAGCTGGCGATCGAGCTGAATCCCAACAGTGGCGACGTCTACGACATTTACGGCCTGCTGCTCTCGGCGCAGGAGCGCTACGACGAGGCGATCGAGGCCCAGCGCCGGGCCCATGAGCTGGACCCGCTCAAACACCGCATGGACATCGTGACCACGTATCTGCGGGCCGGCCGTTACGACGAGGCCTTGCGCGCGATCACCCGGGTCCTCCTGGTCGAACCACACCTCCCCCTGGCGCACGCCACGCTGGGGTGGGTGCACCTGCTGTCGGGGCGGGCAGAGGAAGGCATCGCCGCGCTGCGTCGCGCGGTGGAGCTCTCACCGGACAATAGCCTGTATCGCGCCCAGCTCGGCCAGGCCTACGCGCGGGTGGGAGAGACCGAGAAGGCGCGCGCGATCCTGCGGGAGCTCGAGGAGCTCTCGCAGGTCCGCTACGTCTCTCCCTACCACCTGGCTTACGTGTACACCGGCTTGGGTGACTACGAACAGGCGCTCGACTGGCTGGAGCGGGCCTACGCCGCCCGGGCCGGCGGCATCTTCGGTATCAAGGGCTCGTTCCTGTTCGCGCCCCTCAAGGAGCACCCCCGCTTCAAGGCCCTGCTCGCAAAGGTGAACCTGGCCTGAGCCCGTCGAGGGCCGGCGGTCGGAGCCGTGGCCGCTACTTCGGGACCGCGACGAACAGGGCGCCGGTCAGCTTGCCGTCGTCGCCGACGAGCGGAGCGTAGTCCGCGTCGTACTTGTGACCGAAGACCGTCACCTCTCCCACGAACGAGTGCTTGTCCTTCAGCGCCTTGTAGGCCGCCGTCTCGTGGTCGAGCTTGGTGTTGGCCGCCGACTTGCCGTCGGCCGCGACCAGCGTCGTCTTGGTCCGGATGAAGTCGGTGCCGTCGAAGGAGAAGATGGTCGCGTCCAGCTTGTCCGCGGGTTTGACCGCGCCATGCGAGCGCTCCGCGTACGCCATCAGCAGGAGTCCGATGACCAGAATCCAGACCAGCATCACGCCCAAGACCCGACCGCCCCGCCCGGTTACCCCGTGCCGTGCAAGCATACGAGACCTCCCTGTTGAGTGAGGACCGCGGGAACGACGAGGTGCTTACGGGCGCTCGACGACAAGGCGCCCGAGGTGAGTGGCAGGGCGAGGCCCGCGAACGCGGGCGAATACGGCGAGATGGCGATCGACGGCGGGAATGCTCGCATGGCGTCTTTCCCCTTCGGTGGGACGCGGCGAACGGGTAGAAGGTGCGGGCCGGGATCAGCGCCGTCAATCCCAAATTGTGAAGATTTCTTCTCAGAGCACCGCTGTCAGGGCCCCGGTCAGGATGAGCGCCCCGGACCACACCAGGTCGAGATTGACCCAGGCCCGCCGCAGCACGCCGACGCCGAGCCGTTCGTAGACCACAACCGCGGCGAGCATCGTGACGCCCAGGTAGCCGGCCGTGTGCAGCACCGTGGCCGACCAGCCCGCCGGAAGTCCGCCGCCCACGCCGGCCAACAACATGCCGGCGTGGGCCATGTGCGGGGCCGGTGCCCCCGCCGCCGGCAGCACCAGCGGCAGAACCATGATCCCGGCACCGTGGGCGGTCGCCATGAGCAGCGACCAGAGCGCCAGGTCGCGCCCGTTGACGCGAAGACTTCCCCGGGGATGCCCGTGCCGTACCAGGCGGAACACACCCAGTCCCACCAGGGCGAGCGCCACCGTCCAGCGCAGCTCCCGGGCCGGGAGGGCGTGCCCCACTCCGGCCGCGACGGCCACCGCCAGGGCGATCGCCCCGGCGTGACCCAGCGCCAGCGGAGGCAGCGCGCGCCACAGCGCGCGCCGGCTCCGCTCCTGCAGTCCCAGGGCGACGGCGAAGAGCCAGCCCATCGCCGGGTTGAGTCCGTGCACGGCGCCGAGTCCCACCAACGCCGCCTCGGCGCCGATGCCGGTCATGCGGCGAAGCAGAACGAGTCGGATGACGCGTCCCCGCCGGCCAGCTTCACCTGGTGGGGACGGAGCCGGTCGCCGGTCTCCGCCAGGAAGCGCGGATCGAGCGCCATGCCGCCGTTCGGATCCACATCGATCTTGGCCATCCAGCCCCGGATCCCGTCGGGATAGAACTGGGCATCCCAGGGAGTGAACAGGGCGTTGGTGAGATACACCCGCCGTCCGTCGCGGCTCACCTCGACCATCTGCGGGCCGCCGTTGAGCGGCTGGTCCGGGCGCTTGGGGTGCGCGGCGCGCCGCACGATCCCGCCGAGGCGCACCGAGCCCGCCAGCACCGGATTGAACGGGTCGCTCACATCGTACCGCCGCAGCTCTCCGGTGCCCCAGCAGGACACGTAGAGCCAGCGATCGTCGAGGGACAGGTTGATGTCGGTCACCAGCGGCGGCACCGCCTTGAAGCCCTGCAGCAGCGGCGGCAGGTCGGCCGGATCCGCGGGCTCGGCCGGGATCGTGATCACCTTCCGCACCTTCCACTCGCGCTTGCCGCCGACGCTCTCGGGATCGAGATACCACATCCAGATCGAGGAGCTCAGGTCCTCCAGCGAGATCACCACGCTGGCAAACCCGTAGGCGCGGCGCGGGTCGCGGGCCGGCCGGAGCTCGAGCACCATCTGGTGCTGGGCGCCGAGGTCGAGGGTCTGGACGTGGCGGCGCTTGCGCAGGTCCCAGACGTGCAGCGCGTGGCCGTACTTGCCACCCAGCAACAGCTCGGGATTCACCCCGTCCTTCACCATGTTGGGCGTTCCCCACTCGCTGGTGATCAGGGTATCGTGGCCCAGGTGCCAGGCGAAGTCGTAGGCCAGGTGCTGGGGACCGCGGTCCTTTTCCCACCGCCCGCGCGGCTCGAAGGTCTGGTGGTCGAGGGTGAAGAGTCCCCCCGGACCGTCTCCGCCGGTGCTGCCGAGGCCGTTCATGTAGATGCCGTCGGGGCCGCAGTGCACCGTGTGTGGGGCCGAGTAGCCCACCGTGCGCGCCAGCTCCTCGGGCTCGATCACCTTGACCAGCTGGGGCCGCCGCGGATCCGGCCCGGTATCGACCACGTGGATCCGGGATGATCCGGTGCCGGGCACGATGAGATAGCGGCGCTCGGCGTGGGCGTTCGAGGCCCAGGGGCAGAGGTGCGAGCTGCACGCGTTCCAGCCCAGGTGGTGGAGCTCGTTGCCCGCGTTGGGGAATTCCACCCGCTCGACCAGCTCACCGTAGGTCGAGGAGGTCGGATCGGTGTCCACCACGCCGAGGGCGTCGCGGGTGACACCATCGGTGCCCAGCAGGACGACGTAGGCGAGCGTCTCGGGCGGCGCCTGCATGGCGTCCAGGGCGGTAGGGTAGAATGTCGGGTCTGGTGTCCATCGAGTCATCGAGCCTCCTGGGTGTGGGATCACTCATGGATACGCAAGCGCGCCCCGCCACCGGACATGCCCGCCGGCCGTATCTTGCCCCCATGGCACTCGAACTGGACCGGGTCACCTCCCTCTTTCAGCAGACCTTCGGCCAGCCGGCCACGGTGGTCGCCTCCGCCCCGGGGCGGGTCAACCTCATCGGCGAGCACCTGGACTACAGCGGCGGGCCGGTGCTCCCCTTCGCCATCGAGCGGCGGGTGTGGGTCGCGGTGTGCCCCGCGCCGGGGTATTCCCTCTGGAGCTCGACCCTGGGCGGCGGCGCGATGCGGCGCTCGCCCGGACCTCGCCGGGGGGACTGGACCGACTACGTCCTCGGAGTAGACCACGAGCTTCGGAGCCGGCACCAGGCACCGGACGGAGCCATGCTGGCC
>DASSML010000032.1:0-9895 GCA_035688895.1 Gemmatimonadales bacterium | reverse complement strand
CCCGACGCCACGGGCGAGGCGCTTCGCGACGCCCTGATCCGCCACGTCACCGAGCTCCGGAAGCTCCGTCCCGAAAAGCTGGTCCGCCGCCGCGCCGAGAAATACGCGGCGATGGGCGTCTACTCCGAGGCCTGATGAGCCGCACCGTAGAGGTGGCCTTCAAAGGCACCCGGCGGGGATACTTCACCGCGCCGGAGAGTGGGGACCCCCTCCGCATCGGCGAATCGGTGGTGGTCGAGGCGGAGCGCGGCCGAGACCTCGGCCGGATCACCGCCCTGGGCGAGGTAGCCGACCAGAAGTGCGGCGGCTGCTCCAGCTGCGCGACGTCGCCGGTCGCCGAGACCGCGGCGGACGCGCCCCGCCGGGCGGTGCTCCGCCGGGCCACCCAGGACGAGCTGCGCGCGCTGAGCGAGGTCCGCCGGTCGGAGGATGACGTTCGGCGCAAGGTGGTCGAGCGGGTGCGAGTGCACAACCTGGTCATGAAGGTGAGCGACACCGAGTGGCAGTTCGATCGCAACAAGCTCACCATCTACTTCACCGCGGAGAAGCGGGTCGACTTCCGCGCGCTGGTCCGTGACCTCGCCTCCACGTTCCGCACCCGCATCGAGCTGCGCCAGATCGGCGTCCGGGACGAGGCCGCTCGGCTCTCCGGCGTGGGACGCTGCGGCCGGGAATACTGCTGCTCCACCTGGCTCAAGGAGCTCTCCCCGGTCAACCTCGGCCTGGCCAAGGACCAGCACCTGTCCCTCAATCCCAGCCAGATCTCCGGGGGCTGCGGGCGGCTGCTCTGCTGTCTCAAGTACGAGCACGATTTCTACGTCGCCGCGCGCAAGCGCTTCCCCAAGGAGGGGAAGTCCCTTCGCACGGCCGCCGGCATCGAGCGGGTCGTGGCGGTGGACATCTTCCGGGAGCGGGTCTTTCTCCGGGGCGAAGAGCAGGGCGGGCGCATCATCAGCCTCCTGCAGCTCCACGAGGAAGTCGAAGGCCTGGGCGAGGTGCTCCTCACCGGCGAGCTGCGGGCCCGCCTGGCCGAGGAGGCCGCCGCGGCGCGCGCGGCGACGGAGGGCGACGGCTCGATCGTGGCCGACCCCTCCGCCCCGGGCGGTCAGCGCCCCAACCGCCGCCGGCGGCGACGCGGGAGCGGGCCGTCAAGCCGGCCGCCAGAGGCCGAGTAGCGCGCCCTGGCCGCTGATACGCGACGCTCCTCCTCCCAGGCGGCCTTCCTGCGGCCATTCACCACGAAGCCACGAAGCACACGAAGGACACGAAGAGAAGCGTGATGGTGGGGTGCACACCCACACATCACTGCTGTTCTTCGTGTCCTTCGTGTTCCTTCATGTCCTTCGTGTGAACTGGCCGCACAGCCTTAGCGCACCGCAGCGACGCCCGCCATCAGAGGTAACCGATAGCCACGACCCCGATTAGCTTTCCGCCCTCGAACCCGAGGGAGTCACGAGTGCCGACGTTCTACCTGACCACCGCCATCGACTACTCCAACGGCGATCCCCATCTGGGGCATGCCCTGGAGAAGGTGGGAGCCGACGCCATCGCCCGCTATCGGCGACTGCGGGGGGACGACGTGCGCTTTCTGATGGGGATGGACGAGCACTCCCAGGCGGTGATCCAGGCGGCCGAGCGGGAGGGGTACACGCCCCAGGCCTGGGTGGACCGGATGGCGGACCGGTTCGAGGCCTTCTGGCGCCGGCTCGAGTGCAGCAACGACGATTGGATCCGGACTACCGAACCCAGGCACCGCGAGGCCGTGACCGAGCTCCTGCGTCGCATCCAGGAGCGGAACCCGGACGACCTTTACGTCGCCGACTACGAGGGGCTCTACTGCACCGGTTGCGAGGAGTTCAAGCAGCCGGCGCAGATCGTGAACGGCCATTGCATCGAGCACCCCAGCCTCGAGCTGGTGCCGACCAGGGAGCGCAATCACTTCTTCCGGCTGAGCCGGTACCGTGACGCGGTCCTGGAGCGGATCGGGAGCGGCGAGTTCCGGGTCGAGCCGGCCATCCGGCGCAACGAGGTCGTCCGGCTGCTGGAGGACGGGCTGCAGGACATCTCCGTCTCGCGCCACCGGTCGAGCTGGGGGATCCCCTTCCCCGGCGATCCGGAGCAGACGGTCTACGTCTGGTTCGACGCGCTCATCAACTACCTCTCGGCGACGGGATTCCCCTCGCCGGGGTACGAGCGCCGCTGGCCGGCCGACCTGCACGTGGTCGGCAAGGGGATCACCCGGTTCCACTGCATCATCTGGCCCGCGATGCTGCTCGCCGCGGGGGAGGCGCTGCCTCGCATGGTCTGGGCCCACGGGTATGTGCAGTGGGAGGGGACCAAGATGTCGAAGACCGCCGGTACGGCGGTGACCCTGGACGAGGCGATCGAGCGCCACGGACCGGACGCCTTGCGCTACTTCCTGCTCCGTGAGGTCGGCTTCGAGAACGATGGCAACTTCAGCTGGGAGCGGTTCGACGAGCGGTACACCGCCGACCTGGCCGACGGACTGGGAAACCTGGCCTCCCGCGCGCTGGCGATGCTGGCGAAGTACCGCGACGGCGTCGTTCCCCGTGCCACCGAGACCACGACGCTGGATACGGCCGGCGTAGAAGCCGCTCGCCGCTACGCCGCGGCCATGGATCGGCTCGATCTCCGAGGCGGAGCGGAAGCGGCCTGGGAGCTGGTCGCGACCGCGAATCTCTACATCCAGCAAACGGCGCCGTGGAGTCTGGCGAAGGCCGGCAAGGATGCAGAGCTGGACGTTGCGCTCGCGGCGTTGGGGCGTGCGCTCTTTCGTCTCGCGGTGCTCGTCAGCCCATTTCTTCCGGGGAAAGCGTGCAGTCTTTGGCAGTCACTCGGCCTCGAAGGTGGTCCGAACGCGAAGGCTTGGGGTTTGCTGGATTCTCCTGCGGTTGGAGGGGTTAGCACGCGTCGCCCGGAGGTCCTTTTCCCCAAGCCTGGGACTGTCTAGGAGTTAGACTGTTGAGCTTCAAAACTATTTGACAGTCAAAGAGTTATGCGTTGGATCCAAGCTTGACAAAAGGTCTGGCGCGGCCCACCTTGATTTTGCTGAATCCCGTGACTTGGCTCACGCCGGCGGAGCCAGGGCAAAGTGCAGATTGGGTAGGCCGGAGTCGCGAGTCGGACATTCTTTGAGGTAAACCGGTAGATGGCCAAACGCCGCTGGACCGTCGTGCTCGTTCCACACACCTCGGAGCCCTCGAAGATCATCGAGGTCTCCTATGGTGTGCTGAAGAGCGCCGGGGTCGCCGTCGGCGTCGTGGCTATTCTGGCCCTCCTGCTGGGGTACGCCGCGGTCAGCCACACCGCCGACCAGCAGCGTACCACACGGCTGACCCAGGAAAACGTCCGGCTGGAACAGCAGCTGGGAGAGATCAACGGCCGGCTGGCCACCCTGACCGACACGCTGACCCGGATCGCCCAGCGCGACGCGCGGATCCGGGTGCTCGCCAACCTGGACCCGATCGACCCCCAGGTGCAGGCCGCCGGCGTCGGCGGTCCCGCGGAACCGGCGCCGCCGGGCGCGGCCGAGACCCCCGCGATTCGGCAGTCCCACGAGATCCGGGTGGATCTCAACGGGCTGATTCGCCGGGCCAACCTCCTGGCTCTCTCGTTCCGTGAAGCCGCCGACAGCCTCGCCACGCACTCCGCCCGACTGGCCGCCACCCCCTCGATCATGCCGACGCAGGGCTGGCTCACCAGCGCCTTCGCCTCGATGCGGATCCATCCGATCCTGCACATCGCCAGGCCGCACGAAGGGATCGACGTGACCGCCCCCATGGGGAGCCCGATCGAGGCCCCTGCCGCCGGGGTCGTGATCGAGACCGGGTGGGAGTCGGGCTACGGTAACACCGTCAGCATCGACCACGGGTACGGCATCGTCACCAAGTTCGCGCACACCTCGAAGATCCTGGTGCACGAGGGCCAGCGGGTCTCCCGGGGGCAGCGCATCGCGCTGGTGGGCAACAGCGGCCTCGCCACCGGACCCCACCTGCACTATGAGGTGCACGTGAACGGGCGGCCGGTGGATCCGCTCAAGTACGTGCTGCCGGAGCATGTGGTGACGGACTGACCTGCGGGGAAAGATGAAAGGGGAAAGGGGAAGGGGGCGCGCGAGAACCTCATCGCATGCCCCCTTCCCCTTTCCCCTTTCATCTTTCCCCTAGAACTTCACCTTCGGCGCCTCCGCCGACCCCGGGGCCGCCTCGAAATACTCCCGGGGTCCCTGGCCGAACATCTTGGCCGTCAGGTTGTAGGGAAAGCGGCGGATGTAGGCGTTGTAGTCGCCCACGGCGGCGTTGTAGTCCTGCCGGGCGACCGAGATCCGGTTTTCGGTGCCCTCGAGCTGGTCCTGCAGCGCCCGGTAACTCTCGCTCGAGCGGAGCTCGGGATAGTTCTCCACGATCGCGATCAGGCGGCCCAGACCCTGGGTCAGCGCCTGGTTGGCGGCGGACATCTGGCCGATGTCGCCCGACTGCACCGCGCCGTTCAGGCGGGCGCGCGCGTCGGCGACGCTGATGAAAATGGTGGACTCCTGCTTGGCCACGCCTTTGACCGTTTCCACCAGGTTGGGAATCAGGTCGGCCCGCCGCTGCAGCTGGGTCTCGATCTGGCCCTTGGCCTGGTTCACCTTCTCGTCCATCGACTGGATCGTGTTGTAGCCGCACCCGGCGGCCAGGAGCGCCAGGCTCAGGAACAATGCCGAGGTCCAGGGGGAACGCTTCATCGCTGCTCTCCGAGCTGAAGTTGGTCCACGAACACCGTCGCCCGCGCCATCGTGTCGAGATAGTCCTCGAACTCCGAGGGGGTGCAGCGCCAGCCGGACTCGCCCCGATGGCGGATCACGCGGAGCCAGGGCTCGCCGTCGATGCCGATGGCGCCGGCCGCGGCGGCCGCGAGCTCCAGCGGGTCGCCGGGTACGGCCCGGCCGAGCAGCACGAGGAGCGCGCGCAGCAGGACCATGATGGTGGCCGCGCTCCGGCTCGCCAGCTCGCCCAGTGCCGCCGGATCGCCGGCCCAGGCGGCGTATGCCTGGCGGAGGCGCAGCAGCTTGCCCCGAAGCTCCCGCTCGACCGCCCGACGCAGGTCGGCGCGGTCCACCACGAGGCCGGCCAGCGGGTCGTCACCCCGCAGCAGGCGCGACGCCGTACGCATGTCGCTGATCTCGATCGGAAAGGTATCTGCCGCACGGGCCCATTCCGCGCGGCCGATCAGGAGGGGCGGCTGCGGCGAGGCCTTGCGCCAAGCCGCGAGCGCCGGCCCCAGGGCGCGCAGCGTGTCCGGGGCGACCGAATCGAGAATGAGCAGCAAGTTGATGTCGGAGCGGCCCGGCACGAAGTCACCCCGTGCCGCCGACCCGTAGAGCACCGCCGCGTACCCGCGGCCCAGTGCGCTGTCGGCCGCCTCGAGAAAGGGGCCCACCACTCGATCCACCGTTTCGCGCACTAGAATCGCCCTCCCGCGCCGCCACCGCTGAAGCCGCCGCCACCACCGAATCCACCGAATCCGCCGCCACCACCACCCCAGCCGCCTCCTCCGAAGCCACCGCCGAAGCCGCCGCCACCGATCCAGGGACCTCCCCAATATACGTGGCGCCGGCGCCGCCGGCCGCCGCGCGTGATGAAGAGAAAGAACAGGAACAGCAGCAGAAACGGCAGCAGCCCCGCGAACGGCGGGGCTCGGCCCGCGCCGGTCGCGATGGGACGGGCGTTGGTGAGGGTCGAATCGTCCACGCCCATGCCCCGGGCGATGGTGGAAGCCAGCGTCTCCACCGCGGTGGTCAGCGCCTTGCCGTACTCTTCCTGCACCAGGTCGGGACGGATGAGGTCGCGGATCCGACCGGCACCGGCGTCGGTGACCAGCCCCTCGAGTCCCTGCCCCACCTCGATCCGGATATGTCCGGTGCCGGGCTCGTGGTTCTGGAGCGGCACCAGGAGCAACACGATGCCGGCGTTCCTTCTCTCGGAACCGACATCGGCCTTCGCCCCTACTCCCCACGCCCGCCCGATCGCGAGAGCGACCTCGGCCTCGTCCTCCTGGCCGATGGTGGGCAGGGTCACCACGGCGATCTCGGCACCGGTGGTGGCCCGCAGCCGCTCGATAAGGGACGTCATCCTGTCCTTCGAGGCCTCGTCCACCACGCCCGCACGATCGGTGACGTACCCGTCCGCCTGCCGCGGGAAGAGGCTATCCACTCCGGGAGATTGCGCGGGGACCGCGGTCGCCACGGCGAGTTGAAGCGCCGTCAGGAGGGGGATAGCTTTGGCTCGTGTTCCGCTCAAGACTACTCCTGGTGCTGGCCACCGCCGGATGGATGACGGGGCTCATCGCCTGCGAACATCCCCGCACCGTCGCGGTCCGGGTCTCCATCCCAGGGCCGGACTCGGTGGAAACACCGATCACCGGCATCGGCCTGGTGGCGCTGCCGTACGACCGCGACAGCGTCCTCGGCGCGCTCGCTCGCAACGCGCGGTCGCCTCGCCCGGACACGGTCGAGCTGCAGCGCCTCTTTCACGAGTTCCGCGGTCCCTTTACCGCCTACACCGCGACCGCCTTCGCCGCCGGACAGCTGCGGGACTCGCTCGAGCGTCTCAAGGCCCGGCTCGATTCGCTGCCGCGCGGGTCGGACGAGTACCGCGAGCGCTACGCCGCCTTCGGCCGCATGAACGACTCGCTGGCGGCGCTCCAGGCCCGCACCGAACAGCGGCACGGCGAGCTCGACCGGGCCCGTGCGGCCTTCGTGGAGCGCAGCGAAACCCTCCGCGCGGCCATTCGGCATTGGGAAGATAGCACCTACCTGGGGTACGACAGCCTCACCGACGCCCTCGCGGCGCAGCGGCATCGCCAGCCGGTGACCGACACGACCGGGGCGGACGGATGGGCCCATTTCACCCTCGACGACGGGCCCTGGTGGATCTACGGCCGCTCGTGGGACGCCACCGATCCCAACGCCGAATGGTATTGGAATGTGCCGGTGTCCTCGGACACCATCCTGCTGTCGAGCCGGGCCGGGCGGCAGCGCCCTCGCTACTGAGAATGGGCATGAGACGACCCTGGCCAATGCTGGTCGCCGCAGCGGTCATCGCCGTTCCGACGACGTTGTCCGCCCAGCAACCCGAGACAGGCAGCCGCAGCAAGGGCGCGCCGGGTGCGGCGGTGACGGTGTACGAGATGTCCGACTTCCAGTGCCCCTACTGTCGCCGGTTCGCGCTCGAGACCTTTCCAGTCCTCGAGAGCGAATACATCAATAGCGGCAAGGTGCGCTGGGTCTTCGTCAACTTCCCGCTGACCAGCATCCATCCCAACGCGGTGGCGGCAGCCGAGGTGGCACTCTGTGCGGCGCGCCAGGGCGCGTTCTGGCGGGTGCACGACCTCCTCTACACCCACCAGGACACCTGGGCCCCGCTCAAGGAGCCGGGGCCGTTCCTGGCCACGCTGGCGGACTCGGCGAAGATCTCGAAGAAGATGCTGCTGACCTGCCTGGCGTCACCGGACACTCGGACCGCGATCCAGTCCGATGCCGAGGGCTCCGAGCGCGCCGGCGCCACCAGCACGCCGAGCTTCTACATCGAAGGCGGAATCATGGCCGGCGCCCAGCCGATCGAGGTGTTCCGCCAGGTGCTGGACTCGGTGGTCGCCACCAAGAGCCGCCCCGGCCGGTGAACCGGCCGAGCTTCTTCCTCCTCGGCGCCAGCAAGGCAGGCACGACCTCTCTTCACTATTACCTCGCGCAGCATCCCGACATTCTGATGTCCGACCCCAAGGAGCCGCCGTTCTTCCGGCTGGAGTACGCGCGGGGTCCGGAGTGGTACTGGCGCAGCTATTTCCGGCGGTACGCCGGCCAGCGTGCCGCGGGCGACGGCGCGCCGCAGAACCTGCATCTCCCCTTCGTGGCGCCGCGCATCGCGGCCACGGCGCCGGCAGCGCGGCTGATCGTCCTCTGCCGCGCCCCCGTGGAACGAGCGGTCTCGGCCTGGCGCCATAACGTGCGGCTGGGTGTGGAGGCGTTGCCGTTTCCCGCCGCGGTGGAGAAGAACCTCCGCCGGCTGGACCAGGGAGATACCCTGGAATGCGACGACAGCGTGCGCCGTTACCAGGAGATCAGCAGCCGCGAGGCCAACGCGGGACTGCAGCGGACCTACGGATTCTACGTGGAGCCAGGGCACTACGCGCAGCACATCGAGCGATACCGTGGCTTGTTCGGGGCCGACCGCATCCTGGTCCTGTTCTTCGACGACCTGGTCGCGGACCCCTCGGCGGTGACGGCGCGCGTCGTAGCATTCCTGGGCCTGCCTCCGCACCCGCTCCGGGACGCACGGCCCCAGAACGAGGCCACCAGTGCCGGGGCGGCGCGCCTCAACTCCCTGATCGCCCGGCTGCCGGGGGTGAGGCTCTTCCCTCCGGAGCTCAGGATCCGGGTGCGCGCGCTGGTGGGCCGTGCCGGCAAGCGTGGCGCGGCCCCTCCGCCGGTAGAGACGGCGGCCCTGCACCGGCTGGCGGACTACTATCGGCCTCACAACCGCCGGCTCGCCGAGCTCACCGGCCGTGATCTGGAGGCCTGGTCAGCCTAAGGTGAGGAACACGTCGTAGAGTGCGTGGGTCCACGCGGTGATGCCGAAGCCCCGCAACAGATACATCGCGCTGAACACCAGGCCGGCAAGCGTCCGGAAGGTGAACGACGGCAGGTCGAGCGGATCGCCGTAGGGGCCGATGTAGTGGAAGGCCGAGAATACCAGCGCGCCCACCAGGGTGGCCATCACCCCGGCCCCTCGAGGGCCCCAGCCGAGCAGACGGCGCCCACCCCAGGCCAGCGCCCCCACCAGCAGCACCCGGAAGAGCAGCTCCTCGTAGATCCCCGCGCCGAGAGAGATCATCAGCTGGGTCGGGAGGCTCAGTGTCGCCGGGGCCTGCCGGGCCACCAACCGCATGCCCGGCGCGGCCACGAGGCCTCCGAGCAGGAGTCCGGTGAGGGTCCCCACCACGAGTCCGAAGAGGAGCGCGTAGACCACCGACTCGACGAGCATCAGGACGAAGATTCTCGGCTCGATCGGCCCGCCCCGGCGGCGATCGCGGATCACCAGCGCCGCCGCGGTGCCGACGAGCAGGAGGCCGAAGGCGATCAGCCCATCGCGCCCGCCCAGGCCGACGAAGAGACTCTTGAGCAGGACATCGGCGCCGTTCCGCACGCCGAGGATGGCGTCGTGGGAGAGCGTGAAGGCGAGCAGCTCATACAACAGGAGCAGCGGGAGGGCAAACAGCAGGCTGTGCCGGGGCGCGCGCGAGGCGCGCCAGTACCCGGTCACAAAAAAAGGGGCCGCCAGTGGCGGCCCCCCCAGGGTAAGTGTCGCCTGGGTGTCGTCATGCGTCTGCTAACGGCCGCAGGCGACCCTCGACTCTGTAGACAATGGATCACCTCCTCGGTAGCGGGTGGAACATACCTGCCTGCAGCGAATTCTAGCGGCGGCCGGCGCTGGGGCAAGCCCGGGTGGGCGCGTCCATACCGTTGACGCCCGCTCCCACCCTGTCCAACATTGGCCATGCCGCGCACCTCCATCGCCTACCGCGCTCTCCTTCGCCTCGGCGTCCTGCTGGCGCCGACGCTGGATCGGAGCGCCAAGGCGGCCGAAGGGCATCGCGGCCGGAGCAGCGGGCCCGGCCGTCTCACCGCCTGGGCCCGGGCCTCGCGCGATCGCGGCCGTCCGCTGGTGTGGTTCCATGCCTCCTCGGTCGGCGAGGGATTGCAGGCGGAAAGCGTGCTGCTCGAATTGCGGCGCCTGCATCCGGAGGCCCAGTACCTCTACACCCACTTCAGTCCGTCGGCCGAAGGGCTCGCCCGCCGGCTGCCGGTGGACACGGCCGATTACCTGCCGTACGA
>DASSML010000031.1:0-17962 GCA_035688895.1 Gemmatimonadales bacterium | reverse complement strand
CGGTGAGCGCCCGGCCGGACTCGGAGATGATGTGCGGCATCGGCAGCCCCTCGGTCCGGCGGGCGGTCCCGATGGTGTACACCACGTCGCTCGCGTACTCGCGCATGGTGTAGTTGACGCTCGCGCTCCGGGTCGAGCGGCTGCCGTCGTAGTCCACGCCGAGGCCGCCGCCCACGTCCACGTGGGTGATGTCGAAGCCCATGCCGCGAAGCTCGGAGTAGTAGCGGCTGATCTCTTCCAGCCCGGCCTTCACGTGGCGGATGTCGGTGATCTGGCTGCCGAGATGGAAGTGCACCAGCTTGAGCACGTCCTTCCGGCCGAGCCGCTCCAGCTGGTCCAACAGCTTCATCAGCTCGACAGCCGAGAGCCCGAACTTGCTCCGCTCACCCCCGCTCTTGGCCCACCGCCCCGACCCCTCGGTGGCGAGCTTGATGCGGACCCCGGCCGTGGGCTGGAGGCCCATCTCGTCGGCGACCTTGAGGAATACCTCCAGCTCGTTCAGCTGCTCCAGCACCACCATCACGGTGTGGCCGAGCTTCTGGCCCATCAGGGCCAGCCGCATGAACTCCTCGTCCTTGTAGCCGTTGCAGACGATCAGGTGGTCGGCGGTCTCGTTGAGACCCAGCACCGCCTGCAGCTCGGGCTTGCTGCCGCACTCGAGGCCCACGCCGTGGGTGGCCCCGAACTCCACGATCTCCTGCACCACGTGCCGCTGCTGGTTCACCTTCACGGGGTAGACGGTTGTGTAGCTCCCCTCGTATCCGAATTCCTTGATCGCGGTGGCGAACTCGCCGGAGAGCGCCTCGATCCGGGACCGGAGGATGTCGGAGAAGCGCAGCAGCAGCGGGAGCCCCACGCCCTGGGCATGGAGGTCCATGGCGAGGGTGTAGAGATCGAGCCCGCGCTTGCGGTTCGCGTCCGGGTGGACCTGGACATGTCCTTCCGGGTTGATCCGGAAGTAGCCCAGACCCCAGCCGCTCATGTTGTAGAGCTTCTCGGCGTCCTTGGTGGTCCAGCTGGGCGGGGCGAGTGTCGTGGCGATGGGAAGCTCCTGCCTCAGGGCGAAGGGACAAATTGTAATCGCAAGCCGGGCAAGGGGGTAGCGGGGACCGTGCACAAACTGCCCAGTAGTGGAGTCGCCACAGCACCCCGACAGCAGCACCAGTGCAAGCACTGGCAGTTCCCCTCATCCTGACGGAAAGCCAAGGATTTAGAGCGCCTTTGGGCGGGGCCAAAACGGGCACGAAGCTCGCGTTGGTCAGGTGTCGGATCCTGCACCAGACCAATGCACTTTCCGCATTACCGAGGGGGACGTATGGCAGCTCCCAATTTGATCTCTACCCGACGCCTTCCCGGCTCGGTTCGCATGCGGCTCCAGGTGGTGTTCGCCCGCGCCTGGGAGGCCCTCGCCGAGACCTATCAGATCCAGGCGGTGGAGTTCGTCCGCCGGCTCAAGGGCCGCCTCCCGTTCGACGAGGCGCTGGACCGCTACTTCCGCGAGATCGGCGTCCCCGCCGCCATGGTGGATACCGTGCGGGCCCGGGCGCTCATCGCCATGGCCGAGATGGTCGAAGAGGAAGGCATGCCGGAGCTGCCCGACTCGACCTCCTGGGGCACACTCCGGCCCGACCAGCTGCTGGGCGCGTTCCGCCGGCGGGCGCATCACATGGAGAGCACCAACCTGGAGTGCCGCCTGGCCGCCTCGCTGGCGCAGGAGGCGCTCGCCGCGACCCACGTGCGCATGGCGCTCGAGACCGCGGAGCTGCTGGTGGCCGAGTCGACGCCGGACGAGTCCATCATGCGGTACATCCGGACCTTCAACCTGCCGGCCCTGGACGCGCAGCTCATCTTCCGCCGCGCCATGGCGCTCTGGGCGGAGCGCGACCCGCTCGGCCTGGACCGGGTCGAGCCGGTCACCACGCCGGTCACGGCCATCGCTCCGGCCCGGTCGCTCCCGGCGCCGCTCGATCTTGGCCAGCGCATCAAGGTGGGACTCAAGGCCATCAGCTGATCCGTCCCCCGCGCCGACCGGTATAAGTTGCGAGAGGCAGAAGGCTCGCCCCTCGCAACGGAGGCGCCGCGGATGCGCTGGACGTACACCCTCGGTCGGGTGGGTGAGACCGAGATCAAGCTGCACCTGACGTTCTTCCTGCTGCTCGCCTACTGGGCGGTGGGAGGCTACCAGGCCGGGGGGATGTCCGGCGCGATCGGCGCGGTCGCCATGCTGATCGCGCTGTTCGTCTGCGTGCTCCTCCACGAGTTCGGCCACATCACCATGGCCCGCCGGTTCGGGGTGCGGACCCCTGACGTCCTGATCCTCCCGATCGGCGGCGTGGCGCGGCTGGAGCGGATCCCCGACGAGCCCAGGCAGGAGCTGCTCATCGCCCTGGCCGGACCGGCGGTAACTCTCGCCATCGCGGCCGTGTTGTATGCGGTGCTTCGCCTGAGCGGGGGCAGCGCCGACCTCGACAACCTGAGCCCGGCCACGCCGTTCGTCGCCGCGCTGTTCCGAACCAACGTCCTGCTGCTCCTCTTCAATCTGATCCCGGCCTTCCCCATGGACGGCGGGCGAGTGCTGCGCGCTCTCCTTGCCACCCGGATGGGTCTGGCCCGGGCCACCCGCGCCGCCGCCACGCTCGGCCAGATGCTCGCGGTAGCCGGCGGGTTGGCGGTGCTGCTGTCCAAGAGCGGGAACCCGGTCCTGCTGCTGATCGCGTTGTTCGTCTTCCTGGGAGCGGGCAGCGAAGCGGCCGCGGTGGAGACCCGGTTGGCGGGGCGTGGGTTGTACGTGGCCGACATGATGGTCCGGGAGTTTCACACCATCCCGATCCACGCCACGCTGGCGCGGGCGGTGGAGCTGCTGCTGGCGGGGGAGCAGCGGGAGTTCCCCGTGGTCGACAACCTGGGTCGGCTCGAAGGGCTCCTGACCCGGGACAACCTGGTCCGTGGGCTGAGCCAGCACGGGGCCGGCGCAACCGTGGCCGAGGCGATGACCCCGGGCGTCCCCGCCGTGCCGCCCACGCTACCGTTCGCCGCGGCGCTCGAGCGTCTCCGCGGCAGCGGGCTTCCGGCCCTGCCGGTAGTAGACGGCGAGGGCCGGCTGGTCGGTCTTCTCACCCGGGACAACGTCGCCGACCTGCTGCTGGTGCGGCGGGCCGGCGCCTGATCAGCGGTTGCGCCGGTTGTTGCGGCGATCGGTATCGGGCAGCGCCCGACGAGGGTCTACCTCCGCCGCGACCACCCGCCGCTCACCCCTGACCCGGTAGGCGAAGCTCGGCCCGAGATTCCACATCTCGACCGGGAGGCGCACCCGCTCCTTGGTGCTGTCGGCATAGGTGAGCTCCAGCTCGACCGGCAGGGTCATGCTGCCGCGGTTGGAGAGCCAGACCTTCTGCTTCCCCTCCGCCTCGCCGATCGAGTCGACCGCCTGGTCCAGCCGCGCGGTGGTGTAGATCCAATCCCGCCAGAAGAAATCCAGATCCATCCCGGATGCGTCCCGCATCAGCCGGAAGAAGTCGGCCGGGGTCGGGTGACGGAACGCCCAGGTCCGCAGGTATTCCCGGAACGCATGGTCGAACCGCTCGGGGCCCAGCACCTCTTCCCGCAGGGTGCGCATCATCAGCGCGGGCTTCTGGTACCCGGTCCAGAACAGGTCGTGCTGCTCCACCGGGCGGTTGATCAGCGGCTGCTCGGTGCCCGGGATCGCGTGGTCGGGGTAGAGATGCAGCGGGTGGACCTCGATGCTGTCGCCGTAGGGCGTGCCCTTGAAGTAAGCGGCGGCATTGTCGAGATCGATGTAGGTGTTGAACCCTTCGTCCATCCAGGGATAGAGCCGCTCGTTGGACCCCACCACCATGGGCACCCACTGGTGGCCGAGCTCATGGGCCAGGACCCACTGCCGCTCTTCCCGGCTGGGCGCCCGGGGATCGAAGGTCATCATCGGGTACTCCATCCCCTCGATCGGCCCCTCGATGCTGCTGATGTGCGGATAGGGGTAGCGGAGCCAGCGCTCGCTGTAGTGACGCAGCCCTTCCCGCACCATGCGGTTGGCCTCCTCCCACTCCGGGGCCGAGGGCCGGTAGTAGGTGTGGACCATGACCCCGTCGGACCCGCTCGCGTCCCAGCGAAAGTTCGGCGCGGCCGCGAAGGCGAAGTCGCGCACACTGTCGGCGGTGAAGCGCCAGGTGATCGTCCCCGAGCGGACCGGCCGAGTCTTCGCCGGATCGCCCGCCTCCTCGGCGGTGATGATCGCGACCGGCTCGGCCGAGCCCGCCGCGCGCGCCAGCCGGCTCCGCTGAGTGGCGGTGAGGGTGACCTCCGGATTGCGCAGCACGCCGGTGGCCGCCACGACGTAGTCGGCCGGGACGGTGACGGAAACGTCGAACCCGCCGTATTCGAGGTAGAACTCACCCGCGCCGATGTAGGGCTCGTGGTTCCAGCCCCGAACATCGTCGTACACCGCGAGCCGCGGATACCACTGCGCGATCTCGAAGAGCGTCCCGTCCCGGCCCATCCGGCCGGCGCCGTAGTCCGGCACCCGGAAGCTCCAGTCGATGGTGAGATCCATCGCCGCGCCCGACGCGAGCGGCCGGGGGAGGTCGATCCGCATGGTGGTGCCGCTCACCGCGGGCTTGACCGTGCGCGTCTCCACGCGGACCGATCCCAGGCGGAGTCCGCCGTCGAATCCCTTGCAGGAGAAATCGAAGGTCGAGCCGAGGAAAACGAGCGGGGGCTGGTCGAGCTGCTCGGTGATGCCCTGCCGGTCGCAGATGTTCTGCTCCAGGAAGAGCCAGAGGTAGCGCAGCGCGTCGGGGGAGCGGTTCAGGTAGTGGATCGTCTCGCTGCCGTGAAGCTCGCCGGCCGAGGGGTCGAGGGTGGCCCGGATCCGATAGTCCACCCGCTGCTGCCAGTACCGGGAGCCGGGTCGACCGGACCCGTTCCGGACCAGATTCGGGGTCGGCAGGACCAGCGGCCGGAAGGGCGACGGCGCGCTGTCGGGACCTTGCGCCAGGGCGGAGCCGGCGAGGATGCAGAGCAGCGCGAGCGGCGAGAGAGGACGCGCGAAGGACACGACGACTCCGGAGTAGGTGACGGGCCCAAGTTACCGCCCGACCGCCGCGGCACAACCGGCGCTAATGACCCGCCGGGCAGGCGTGGCGGCGATACTCGCTGGGCTGACACTCGAAGGCGGAGCCGCTCCAGAGTCCGGCATGGGACCCGCGCGCCTCCTTTTGCGCCCGCTCGATCCGTTTCGCATACTTCACGTTCGGTGGCACCGTGTAGAGCACCGCCCAGCCCCCTCGCACCAGGGCCTCGTTGACCAGACCGGCATCGCTCCACACCCACGCCAGCACGCGGCCATACCGATCGGTGGGCGCGGCGTCCTCCTCCAGCCGCACCTCGGAGCCCTGGGGCAGCAGGCGACTCAGGGCGTCGCGCGCCTGACTGCCGGGCGCGCCCTGGGCGAGCTCGGGGCTGTCCACGCCGATGAGGCGGACCTTGCGCCCATCCCGGCAGTGGAAGGTGTCGCCGTCCACCACCCGGGACACCACGCAGGGGGACGCCGCGGGCGAGACCGCGCGCCCGCAGGCGAGGAGGACGAGGAGCAGCAGAAGGTCGCGCGGCACGCCGCAATCTAGAGTGAGGCAGTGACCATGGCAGCAGTCGGTGAGCTGATCGAGCGGAGCGTCACGGTGCCGGTGGGCGCGGAGGAGGCCTTCGCCTGGCACGACCGGGCGGGCGCGCTGGAGCGTCTGATCCCGCCCTGGGAGCGGGTCGAGGTGCTGGAGCGCAGCGGCGGCATCGCGGACGGGGCCCGGGTGGTCGTCCGGATCCACCAGGGTCCGGTGTCCCTGCGCTGGGTGGCCCGGCACCGCGACTACCAGCCGAGCCGCCGGTTCGTCGACGAGCAGGTGGAGGGGCCTTTCGCTCGCTGGGTGCACAGCCACTTGTTCGACCCTGAGGGACCGGCGTCGTGCCGGGTCACCGATCGGATCGAGCTCACTCCGCCCGGCGGCCCGGCCGGCCGCCTCGCCGAGCCGCTCGCGCTCCGACGGATCGAGCGAATGCTGGCCTATCGCCACGAGGTCCTGGCCGCGGACCTCGCCGCGCACGCACAGTATCGGGACCGCCCTCGCCTCGTCATCGCCGTCACCGGGGCGGGTGGGCTGCTGGGACGAACGCTCGTCCCATTCCTCACGACGGGAGGCCACCGGGTCGTCGTCATCACCCGCCGTCCCCAGGGAGACCATGAGGTCGGCTGGGACCCGGTGGCCGGCCGGATCGACGGGGGCAGGCTCGACGGGATCGACGCCGTCATCCATCTCGCGGGCGAGCCGATCGGGGTCCGCTGGACCCCCGCGCGGAAGCGCCGGATCCGGGACAGCCGGGTCCTGGGTACCCGGCTCCTGGCGGAGACGCTGGCCCGCCTGCCCCGGCCACCGCGGGTTCTGGTTTCGGCTTCGGGCATCGGCATATACGGCAACCGGGGCGACGCCATCCTCACGGAGGCCTCGCCCTCGACCGACGCGCAGCAGGATTTTCTGGTGGAGGTGGCCCGGGAGTGGGAGGCCGCCGCGGACGCGGCGACTGCGGCGGGGATCCGGGTGGTGGCCACCCGATTCGGCATGATCCTGTCGCCCGCCGGCGGCGCGCTGCAGCGAATGCTGACGCCCTTTCGACTCGGCGTGGGTGGGCCGCTCGGCTCGGGACGACAGTGGGTGAGCTGGGCAGCCATCGACGATGTCGTCGGCGCGGTGCATCACGCCCTCATGACCGACGGGCTGGCCGGCCCGATCAACGTCTGCACCCCGGAGCCTGTCACCAGTCGCGTGCTGGCCGAAACCCTGGGACGGGTGCTGGGTCGACCGGCCGTCCTCCCGGCACCGGCGCCTGCCCTTCGCCTGCTCTTCGGCGAAATGGCCGACACGGCGCTCCTGGGCAGTCAGCGGGCCGTACCGACGCGCCTGCTCGGGTCGGGATATCGCTTCCGCTACCCGATGCTGGAGCCCGCCTTGCGGTTTCTCCTTGGCCGCTGAGCCGCGCTCCGCTTTGCGCGGGCCGGGGGTAGCTTAGGGGCATGACAGCCCCCCGCGCCGTGGTGCTCCTGAGCGGCGGCATGGACTCGGCCACCACCGCCGCCATGGCGCGCCGCGAGGGCTTCGAGGTCTACGCCTTGAGCGTGCGGTACGGCCAGCGCCACGCGGTCGAGCTCGAGGCGGCCCGCCGGGTTGCGACCGCTTTGGCCGTTGCACGACACGTGGTCGTGGACCTGGATCTCCGCGCCTTCGGTGGATCCGCCCTCACCAGCGACATCCCCGTGCCCAAGGACACGTCGCCGGAGCGGATCGGGGAGGGTATCCCGGCCACCTACGTGCCGGCCCGGAACACGATCTTCCTCTCCCTCGCGCTCGCGTGGGCCGAAACCCTCGGCGCCCGGGACATCTTCCTGGGGGCCAACGCCCTCGACTACAGCGGCTATCCCGACTGCCGGCCCGAGTACATCGCGGCCTACGCCCGAATGGCGAACCTCGCCACCCGCGCGGGAGTCGAAGGCGCGGAAATCAGGATTCACACGCCGCTCATCGCGCTGAGCAAGGCGGAGATCGTCCGGCGGGGGCTGGATCTGGGAGTGGACTTCGGGCTCACCTCCACCTGCTACGACCCGGCGCCCGATGGAGCCGCCTGCGGCCATTGCGAGGCGTGCCTGCTGCGGCTCAAGGGGTTCAAGGAAGCGGGGGAGCGGGATCCGGCGAGGTACGTGGGCTAGCTGCGCCTTCGCGTTCCGCCCTTCGCCCTTCCCTCTTGCCCCCCTTCCCCCCTCAATTTCCCACCATGTCCTACGCCGTCCACGAGCTGTTCTACACCCTCCAGGGCGAGGGCGCCAACACCGGGCGGCCCGCCGTCTTCTGCCGTTTCGCGGGGTGTAACCTCTGGACCGGCCGCGAGGAGGATCGGGCGAGCGCGATCTGCCGTTTCTGCGATACCGAGTTCGTCGGCACGGGCGGACCCGGCGGCGGCCGCTTCGCGGCGGAGCGGCTCGGGGACGCCGTGGCCGCCGCGTGGCCCGCGGGGCAGCGCGGCCGCCGCTTCGTGGTCTGCACCGGAGGCGAGCCGCTGCTGCAGCTCGACGCCGCGCTGCTCGACGCCCTGCATCGGCGTGGCTTCGAGGTGGCGGTGGAGACCAACGGGACGGTGGTACCGCCGGGCGGCATCGACTGGCTCTGCGTGAGCCCCAAGGCCGGAAGTACTCTCGTGGTGGATCGAGGGGACGAACTCAAGCTGGTCTACCCCCAGGAAGGGGCCCCGCCCGAACAATTCGAAGGCCTGGCCTTCACCCACTTCTATCTGCAGCCGATGGACGGACCGGCCCGGGAGGCCAATACCGCCGCGGCCCTGCGCTACTGCCTCGACCACCCGCGCTGGCGACTCAGCCTGCAGACGCATAAGCTTCTCGGCATTCCGTGACCATCCCTCTCTCGCGCTGAGTCATGCTGGGGTATTCCGACCGCATCAACCACGCGTTCGCCTTCGCCGCCAAGTACCACGGTGCCATGGCCCCACCTGGGGCCGGCATGGACTACGTGGCGCATCCGGCCAACGTGGCGATCATCCTGGCCCGCTACGGGTGCGAGCAGGCGACCATCGTCGCCGGAATCCTGCACCACGTGCTGGAGGAGACCGCGCCCGAGCACCGGCCGGTCCTGGAGCAGAAGATCAGCGACAAGTTCGGGCCGGTGGTCCTGGCCGTCGCCCGCGATGCGGTGGAGCCCAAGCTCGACCGCCGCGGCATGGAGCGGTCGTGGCAGTCGTGCAAGCAGGAGTATCTGACCCTGCTGGCCCTGGCCGAGCCCCGCGCGCTGGACATCATCGTGGCCGACGAGCTGCACGTCTGCGGCTCCACCATCACCGCGCTCCGCCGACTGGGCCTCGAGTACCTCCGCACGGTCTCCCAGGCGGGCTCCGACCAAACCATCTGGTGGTATCGCTCCATGCTCGAAATCCTCGAGTCCCGGTCCGAATGGCCGAGGCGTGAAATGCTCTCCGAGCTCAGAGTCCTGAGCACCGATCTGGTCCGCAGCCTCCGGAGCAGCGAGGACGAGCTGTGAGGCGGGCGTGGGGCGGCGCGCTGGTCCTGCTGGTGGGCTGTCTGGCGCCGGGGGCCAAGCCACCCGAACCGCTCAACCCGGTCCGCTTCCTCCTGATCAACGATGTGTACGTCGCGGACACCATGACCGACGGGCGGGGCGGGCTCGCGCGGGTCGCCACGGTGCGGACGCGTCTGGCCGACCAGGGGCCCATCCTCTTCGTGCTGGCGGGCGACCTGCTCAGCCCCAGCCTGCTCAGCAAGTATTACGGCGGCCGCCAGATGGTGGAGGCGATGAACGCGGCCAAACTGGACTTCGCGACCTTCGGCAACCACGAGTTCGAGCTGCCCCGCGACACCCTGGTGGCGCGAATCGCGGAATCGAACTTCCACTGGATCTCGAGCAACTGCACCCAGACCGACGGCAGCCCCTTCCCCAAGGTCATGCCCTGGGACACCCTCCGGGTCTCCGGGCACCTGGTCGGGCTTTTCGGCCTGACCCTGCAGGGAGACTACCGGAGCTACGTGCGCTGCGCCGATCCCGACAGCGTGGCGCACGCCGTCATCGAGACCCTGGGCCAGCTCAAGGCCGACCTGATCGTGGGCCTCACCCACCAGAGCATCGAGGCCGATCGCGGGTTGCTCGCCAGCGAACCGACCCTGGACCTGATCCTCGGCGGCCACGAGCACGAGGCCCACGATTCGGTCGTCACCAGCCGCCACGTGCTCAAGGCCGACGCCAACGCCCGCTCGGCGCAGTTCGCGACCCTGTGGGGCGGCAAGGAGCACTGGCGTCAGGCCGTCGGCCTGGTGCAGATCGACAACCGGCTCCCCGACGACAGCGCGACGGCGGAGGTCGTGCATCGGTGGGACGACAGCCTGCGAACCCGACTCGGGCCGGAGCGGGTGGTGGCGACTGCCGTCGACCCGATCGACGCGCGGGACGAGACCGGCCGGCGACGCGAGAGCCAGCTCGGGGACGTGGTCACCGACGCGCTCCGCGCCGGCACCGGCGCGGCGGTGGGCCTGATCAACGCCGGAGCCATGCGGCTGGATGACGTGATTCCGGCCGGGCCCGTCTCCAACTACCAGATGGAATCGATCTTCCTGTTCGCCGACGAGACCCGGATCGTGACCTTCCCGCTGACCGGCACCCGGCTCCAGGAGGTGCTCGAGCACGGCGTGAGCGATCACGGGCTGGGCAAAGGCGGCTTCCTGCAGGTCTCGGGAATCGCCTTCGCATTCGACCCGGAGCGACCCAGCGGGAGTCGAATCGATGGCCCGATTACGCGGACCGGCGGGAAGGCGATCGCCCCGACCGACACGGTTTCGGTCGCCTTCGCTGCGTATGCTGCTTGCCACGGCGGGGATGGCTACAAGGTGCCCGAGGCCGAGGGTGCCTGCGCCCAGGCAGACTCGGCGCCGCGGGCGGTGGACCTGCTGCTCCGCTACGTGGCCGACTCGCTGAAGGGAACGCTGGCGCCGATTCCACCGGGGCGGATCCGGGAGACGGGCAAGACAAATCCCGGCTGAGCAGATGCTCGCCGGGACCAGCGGCCTTTGCAGGATTGATCACCCAGGCTGCGAGGCCGAACCCCCTGGGGCCCCGAAGGGCTATGCTGCATCGCTTCTGAAGGGAAATTAAATAGTCTGTGGCGGGGCGCAACCCCGTGTTGCACGATCGGTACATCCGCTGCACCCTGATGACGTTAGGCTCGGCCGGCCGGGCAGTCCGCCGCCGCGGTTTCCTTCGACTTCAAGGCTCGGGTATTATAGAGCAATGGCTTCCAGCCCGGTCAGTGCCCTCGCCAGCATCCCCAGTGCGTTCGCGGCCGCCTGCCGACTCTCCCGGACCGAGGGAGAGCTGTTCGAGCGCTGCCGGGTGGCGCTGGTGCGCCGCTTCCGGAGCGAGCGTATCTGGTTCGGCATGGTCTCGGGTACCGAGTCGTTGCCCCGGGTCGGACCCATGGAGGGCTTCGACGGCGCGGTCGAGGTGGCCCGGCTGGGAAGCGGCGAGAGCGAGGTCGTCATCCACGCCGACGCCGACGTCGCCGGCGAGATGCGCGCGGTCGCGATGCCGCTCGCCCTGGGACTCAGCGTGGTGCTGGAGCTGCGGAGCATCCTGCTGGAGCGGCAGGCGGCGCTGGACGACGCGGTCTTCCAGCTCAGGGCCCTCCGTCAGGTAGCCCGGCTCCTCTCCTCGGTGCACTCGATCGAGGACACCGAGCAGCTGATCCTCGACTTCATGGCCGAAGTCTTCTTCGCCTGGTGGGCCTGCCTCTATCGCCCGGAAGGCGATTCCTACGCCCCCAAGGTGTTCCGCTCCCTCAACGACCGGCTCCGTCCGGCGCCGATCGATCGCGCGGCGCTGGATCGCGCGCTCCCGGCGGGCAGCGCGAGCGTGGGCGCGGACGATGTCGGGGTGGCCTCGCTGGTGGGCCCCGGCGCCGAGCTGGTGGTGCCGCTCGACGCCGGCGCCGAGCGGATGGCGGTGCTGGTGCTGGGCTCCCGGATCAGCGACAAGCTGTACGGTCGGGCGGAGCTGGAGCTCGCCGGCACTCTCTCGTTCGCCGCCGCGATCGCGCTCAAGAACTCGGAGCTGGTCGAGCAGCTGCACAGTGCGGCCACGACCGACGAGCTCACCGGGCTCTACAACCGCCGGGCACTGGAGGAGCGACTCGCGGCCGAAATCTCCCGCAGTCTCCGGCACCAGCTCCACACCAGCGTTCTCCTCCTCGACCTCGACCGCTTCAAGCTGATCAACGACACCCTGGGCCACGCCGCCGGCGATCGGCTCCTGGTGAACGTGGCCCGCATTCTCCGCCAGCAATGCCGCGCGCTCGATGTCGTCGGCCGCCTGGGGGGCGACGAGTTTCTCGTCATCCTGCCGATGACCAAGCCCGCGGAGGCCCAGGTGTTCGTCGGCCGGGTCCAGGGGAGTCTGCGGGCGATGCACGAGAGCAACCCCGAGTTCGGCCCCTGCACCCTGAGCATGGGCATCGCCGAGTCGCCCAGGCACGGCACCACCGTGAGCAGCCTCCTCGCCGCGGCCGACACCGCGCTCTACAACGCCAAGCGCGCCGGCCGCGACACCGTCGAGGTGGCGGACGGCTGACCCGATGAGCGATTCGGAGTTCCTCCTGCTCGGTGACGCCGTGTGGCTGGACTTCGTGAACAGCGCCCGCGGTCGGGACCCCTCTCCGCCCGACCTGCTCCCCGACATTGCCGCATTCGGCCGCTGGGCCCGTCTCCTCCGCCTCGATCCGGGTGAGGACCGGGACTCCCTCGGCATGGTGCACCGGTTCCGAACGGACCTCACCGAATTGGCCGAGGCGCTGGACCGGGGCCTGGCCCCGCCCGCCGGAGTGGTCGCGGCCGTCAACCGGGTTCTCTCCCGCAGCATCGGGCGCCACCAGCTCACCCGGGTAAGCGGCGCCTGGCAGCTCCGCTTCGCGCCGGCGCGGCCGCTCGCCGCGCTGGAAGCGGTCGCACGGTCGGCCGCCCAGACGCTGGCCGATTCGGTGGTCCGGGTCCGCCAGTGCGCGGGCGCCACCTGCTCGCTCTTCTTCCTCGACGCGACCCCCAACGGGAGCCGCCGCTGGTGCTGTCCCGTCGCCTGCGGACGAGCGGCCTGGGTCGAGCGCCGCCGGGGGCCGGTCCGTTGACCGGCCCCGATCCGCGGGAGGCTTTCGCCCGGACCCGGACGGCCGTCGGGCCGCGCTACCGGCTGGATCGGATCGTCGCCTCGTCGGTCGAGCGGGTGCTGTTCGACGCCTTCGACCAGGTGCTCAAGCGGCGGGTCAGTCTCCGCGTCAACGTCTTCAGCGACGACTCGACCCGCGGCTGGTTCATGCGCGAGGCCGAGGCGCTGGGAAAGGTCGATCATCCCGCCATCCTGCACATCTACGACGCCGGGGTGACAGGGGATATCGCTTTCCGGGTCAGCAACTGGATCGACGGCGAAGGCTTGCAGCACGCGGTGGCGAGGGGGCCTCGGGTGATCCCGACGGTGCTTGCCCTTGCCCGCGATCTGTTGAGCGCCGTGGAGCACGCCCACCTGCACGGGATCATCGTCCGCCGCATCTCTCCGGTGTCGGTGCTGGTGAGCGCCGGCGGCCGCGGAATCGTGTCCGACCTCCGCTTCTGCAATTACGTCCTTCCGGCCATTCCCCCGGGCACGGTCACGTCGCAGCTCGCGTTCATGGCGCCCGAGATCCGCCAGGGCGCCGCGGGCGATCCAGCCGCCGACGTCTACACCGTGGGTGCGCTGCTCTACTACGCGGTCACCGGCCAGGAGCCGCCGCTCGACCCGGAGCAGCTCCCGCCGCCGAGCCAGCTCCGCCCCGCGACGCCCCGCGCGATCGAGCGCATCATTCTGCGGGCCCTGTCTCGGGCGCCCGAGTCCCGGTACTTCACCGCGGCCGAGATGCTGGAAGACCTGGCCGCGGACGCCGGCCTCTACGTCACCTCGCCGGTCGGCGTGGGCGAAGTCGCGGCCCTGCCGAACGAGGACGGTATCCGCTTCGAGCAGCGGCTCCGGCGCGCGCTGGGGGACGACTACGAGATGCTGGAGCTGATCGGCTCCGGTGGGTTCGGCCGGGTGTACCGGGTGCGGGACCTGCACCTGGAGCGGCAGGTCGCGCTCAAGGTGCTGCACCCCGCGTTGACGCAGGACCCGGAGGTGGTCGAGCGGTTTCGGCGGGAGGCCCAGCTCGCCGCCAGGCTCAACCACCCCAACATCGTCAACATCTACGAAATCGGCGGGCGGTCCGGGCTCATCTGGTACACCATGGAGCTGATCGACGGCCCGAGCGTGGCGCAGCTGGTGGAGCGGGAAGGCCCGCTCCCGCTGGACACGGTGATGCGCCTGCTGCGCGAGGCGCTGTCGGCGCTGGCCCATGCCCACGGCTCGGGACTGGTACACCGGGACATCAAGCCGGAGAACATGCTGATCGCCCCGGACGGGAGCCTGCAGATCACCGACTTCGGTCTGGCGCTGGCCCTTCGGGGTAAGTTCGGTGGCGCCACCAGCCAGAGCGGGACGCCCCAGTTCGCGAGCCCCGAGCAACTGCTCGGGGAGCGGGTGGACCAGCGATCGGACCTCTACAGCCTGGCGGCGGTGGCCTATTACGCCCTGCTGGGTGCCCCGCCCTTCCAGGGGCGCACGCCGGAGCAGATCCTCGCCCGCCAGACCACCAACCAGCTGCCCAGTTCCAAGGGCCGCCGAGACGACGTCAGCGAGGAGCTGGAGGCGGTTCTGGACCGCGCCCTGAGCGCAAACGTGGACGACCGGCCCGGCTCGGCCGCCGAGTTCCTCCAGGCGCTGAACCGGGCCGCGGAAGGGGGCCGGGAGCCGGTGGCGGACTGGGCCCGGGCCGCCGCCCGGTGGCTCCGCGGCTCCCCCCTTGACTAAACTAGGCCGCCATACAGATTTGTCCGGCGCGAACAGCCCTGTTGGAGCCCCGACGATTCCACGACGGACTTCGAAGACCCAGGCGCCTCGCCCCTAGGGGTCTTTCATTTTTTATGGACGCAGGACAGGCCTGCGCTCATAAAAACTCGGTGTGCCGGAGATCCCGGCCCCGACGCAGTCTAACAAACACGGAGTAGAGGCAATGGCTCGCACCCTCGGCACGGTGAAGTGGTTCAACGATGCAAAAGGCTTTGGTTTCATCACCCCGGAGAACGGCGACAAGGACTGTTTCGTCCACCACACGGCCATCAAGGCGGACGGCTTCCGCAGCCTCTCCGAGGGCGACCGGGTGGAGTTCGACATCGTGCAGGGTGCGAAGGGGCCCGCCGCCGAGAACGTCACCAAGGTGAAGTAGGGCCGAATACGAAAACGGGGCCGCTCGCGAGAGCGGCCCCGTTTTTTTGTTGTCGTCACTCCGTCACTTGTGCCGGTAGATCACCCGCCCGCGGGTCAGGTCGTACGGAGAGAGCACCACGCTCACGCGGTCACCTTCCAGGACGCGGATCTTGAACTTGCTCATCTTCCCGGCCGCGTAGGCCAGGATCTCGTGACCATTCTCGAGCATGACCCGATAGTTGCGGTCGGGCAGCACCTCGGTCACGACGCCTTCCATTTCGATCCCTTCCTCTTTCGCCATCCAAGCTCTCCCCGTTGGGTTCGGTCGGTCCGGCGTGGAATCTTGCCGGGCACCAGCCCGGAAGCAACCGGCTAGGCGGCGGGAAGCCGGGCGCGAACCCGCTCGATCTCCTCCTCGACCAGGGACACCAGCTCACGGATCGTCCGCTGATCGAAGGTCAGCTCCGCCCCCGCCGCGCGGTACATCTCCGGCAGCGGCCGCACCGCGCCCAGGGCCAGCGCCTCCCGGTACCGCGCGACCGCCTGCCGAGGATCGCGGAGGCTGTTGCGCCAAACCTGGAGGGCACCGATCTGGGCGATTCCGTACTCGATGTAATAGAACGGGTACATGAAGATGTGAAGCTGGCGGTACCAGCGAGCGGCCCGCTCCTGCTCCAGCCCGCTCCAGTCAACACCCCGCTCGAAGCGGCTCCGGATCCGGAGCCAGGCGGCATCGCGGGCGTCGGCGTCGTGGCCCTGGCCGCTGGTGTAGATCCAGGTCTGGAAGGCGTCCACCGAGGCGATGTGGACCAGGCTCAGCAGCACGTCTTCCAGATGCTCGAGCCAGGCGCTGCGGTGGTCTTCGGGCGTGAAGTAGCCGACCGGGCGGGCCAGGTGCGGCCCGGCCAGCAGCTCCATCGACATCGAGGCCAGCTCCGCGGACTCGGAGCCTGGATGCCGCTGCCAGATGAGGGGCTGGGGATGGGAAGCGAAGGCATGGAAGGCGTGTCCTGCCTCGTGCAGCAGCGTCATCACGTCGTCCACCAGACCGACCGCGTTCATGAAGATGAAGGGTCGTCCACGGAAGTGGAGCGTCTCGCAGTAGCCGCCCGGCGCCTTGCCCTTCCGACTGTCGAGGTCGAGCAGTCGCTCGTCGATCATGGTCTGGAACTCGTGGCCCAGCGCCGGATCGACGTGGTCGAACACCTCGCGGGCCCGGGTGACGAATTCGTCCACCGTGCTGAAGGGCCGAAGCAGACCGCTTCGGTAGGGGTCCACGGCCAGGTCCCACGGCCTCAGCGCGTCCAGGCCGAGCCGTTGCCGCCGCACCGCCAGCATCCGCTCGACCGCCGGCGCCGCCGCCTGCTCGACCGCCTCGTGGAACCGCTCGCAGTCGGCCGGGGTGTAATCGAAGCGGAACTTGGCCGGAAAGACGTAGTCCCGAAAATTGGCGAAGCCGGCGTTGTGGGCGACCTGCTGCCGCAGGGCATACATCCGGTCGAAGAGCGCGGCGAGGTCGCCGCGCTGGGCCAGGTACGGTCCGGTCGAGGCGCGGAAGGCCCGCTCTCGCACGGCCCGGTCGGTGCTCTTGAGAAACGGCTGGAGCTGCGGCAGCGGGCGCTCCTGGCCTTCCCACATCACCGTCATGGACCCGGTGATCCGCTGGTACCGCGCGCTCAGCTCCTCCAGCTCCGCGAAGAGCGGGATGTTGGCCTCGCGAAAGATCTCGATCGACGTGCGGAAGCGGGCCAGCGTGGTAGCCAGCTCCGGCGTGGAGTAGCCCGACTCGACCAATCGGCGAGCCAGCTCGACACTCCGCTCCTCCATCCTGGGCAGCACCTCGGTCGAGAAGCGGAGATGGTCGGCTTCCTTGTCCGGATCGCCGGTGTCGATCGAGTACGCGATCATCGCCTGGGCGGCTGCCTCGGTCACCAGCTCCTCGAGCGTGGACCATGATCGCAGCCAGGCTTCGATCGTGTCGCGGTCGATCGGGTGCTCGGCCAGCTCGTCGAAGTAGGGTGCGATGTCTTCCCAACGCGCCTTGGCCAGCGCCTCGGGAGATGGTGGCAGTGCCAGAACGTTCACATCGACTCCTGGGCAAAGCTGCGCCCTTCGGGGGGACCCGAGATATACGCCCGTCAGGCGTCGGTCACAATCCCGGCGGACGACGGCGGTGATGCTCGGTGAGGGCCTGGTAGCGGGCGCCGATCGCGAGGAGCGTCTCCTCCCGGAGAGCGCGACCGGTGAGCTGGAGACTGGTGGGCAGGCCGGCTTCGCCGGCTCCGTTGGGAAGGAAGAGCCCCGGCACGCCGGCCAGGTTCGCCGCTCCGCCGATGCTGGCCTCGCCGGGATAGTCCGGGTACACCTTGTCGAATGGCGCGTCGATGGGCCAGGCGACGGTCGGCAGGGTGGGCGCCACAATGGCGTCCACCGTGCCGAGGAGCTCATCCAGCGCGGCCGCAGCCGGGCGCCGGAGGCGCAGCGCCCGCAGGTAGTCCTTGGCCAGCAACACCTGCCCCGAGTATCCGCCGACCCGGTCCTCCGGCGCGGTGAGCTCGGTGATCCGGCCGCTCTGGAAGAGGGACTCGAACGCCGACGCGCACTCGGCGTCGATCACGATGCTGGCCATCGCCTCGTAGGGATAGGCCGGGAGCTCGAGATCGTCCCGGACGTCGCAGAACTGCCGCAGCACCGCCAGCGAGTCGTCGAAGTTTCGCCGCACCTCGGGCTGGGTCTTGTCGCTGCTCCCGCGCAGCACGCCGAGTCGGAACCGGCGGCGCCGCTCGCGCGGGGGATACTCGAAGCGATCGGACAGCGCGGACGGATCGGCGGGATCCGGCCCCGCGATGGCGGCGAGCACCAGCCCGCAGTCCTCCGCCGTCCGCGCCAGCGGCCCGAGCTTGTCCATGGTCCAGCTGAGCGCCATGGCGCCGTGGCGACTCACCCGACCGTACGTGGGGCGGAGACCGGTGACGCCACAAAACGCCGCCGGGAACTGGATCGAGCCCCAGGTCTCGCTGCCGATGGCGAAGGGCACCAGCCCCGCCGCGACCGCCGCGCCCGATCCG
>DASSML010000030.1:0-3107 GCA_035688895.1 Gemmatimonadales bacterium | reverse complement strand
GCCGCGCTGGTGGCCGGGGCCGGAGCGGCCGGCGGCGGACAGCCGGTCCTCTTCCCGATCGCGGCGCTAGTAGGTTTCCTGGGAATGGCCCTCGATTCCGCGCTGGGCGCGGCGCTGCAGGGCCGCTGGCACTGCCCCGCCTGCGACCTGCCCAGCGAGTGGCCGGTGCACAGGTGCGGGACCCGGACGTTCCACCGAGGAGGCTCCCCATGGCTCGACAACGACGGCGTCAACTTCGCGGCGACCAGCGCGGCCGCGGTGCTCGCCTGGGCCGCGTGGGCCTGGCACTGTCCCTGTTCCTGATCGCGGTCGCGGTCGTCGTCCGCCGCCGCCCGGCACCCGATGGCCCCGAATATCTCCCCTTCGCCTGACGCCGGCGCGGTAGACGTGCTGGTCGCGGGCGCCGGGCCAGCGGGCAGCGCCGTGGCGACGTTCCTCGCCCGGGCCGGGCACCGCGTGCGCCTGCTCGATCGCGCCGCGTTCCCCCGCGACAAGGCCTGCTCGGAGTACATGAGCCCCGAGGCGGTGCGCATCCTGGACCGCCTCGGGGTGGTGGAGGCGCTCGAGGCCGCCGGCGCGGCGCCGCTCCAGGGCACGGTGGTCACCGCCGCCCGGGGGGCGCGGCTGGACGGCCGCTTCGCGCTGGCGGGGCCCCGCCCCTATCGTCCCACCGGCCTGTCGGTCTCACGCCGGGTGCTCGACCACCGGCTTACGCTCGCGGCCCGCGCGTCGGGGGTCGAGTTCCTGGAGCGCACCACGGTCGAGGAGCTGCTCTATGACGGCGGCGCCGTGGCCGGCGCCGTGGTGCGCGGCCCCGGTGGAAGGACCGCAATCCGCGCCCGGCTCACCATCGGCGCCGAGGGGCTTCGCTCGGTGGTGGCCCGACGGCTGGGCCCGCGCCGGCACCTCCCGCCGACGCGGGTCGCGTTCGTGGCCCACCTGAACGGGGTGGAGGAGATGGCGCAGTCGGCCGAGCTCTTCGTGGGATCCGCCGGCTACGTGGGACTCAACCCGATCGGCGGAGGGACCACCAATGTCGCCCTGGTGCTCCCCCGCGACCGGGCGGGCGCGGCCCGGGGGCGGGCGGAAGGATTCTTCCTCGAGACCTTGCGCGGCTTCGGCGAGGTGGCGCGCCGGATCGAGCAGGCGAGCGTAGTGCGTCCGGTACTCGCGACCGGACCCTTCTCGGCCTGGTCGGGCCGGGTGACCGTCGACGGCGCGGCGCTGGTGGGCGATGCCGCGGATTTCTTCGATCCGTTCACCGGCGAGGGGATCTACAGCGCGCTCCGCGGCGCCGAGCTCCTGGCGGAGACCGCGAGTCTCGCCCTGGAGCGCCCGGGCGTTGTCCGCGGCCGCGATCTGGCCCCCTACCGCCGCGCGCGGCGCGCGGCCTTTGCCGGCAAGTGGGCGGTGGAGCGCCTGATCGGCTATGGGATGCTCTTCCCCCGTCTGTTCGACCGGGCCGTGGCCCGGCTCGAGCGCCGAGGCATGGCCCATACGCTGATCGGCGTCACCGGCGACTTCGTGCCCGCCCGCGCGGTGCTCAACCCGTCCTTCCTCGCCCGGATGCTCGTCTGAAAGCCGCCGAGGTCGATTCCGCCCTCTTCCGCGAGCTCCTCGGCCGGTTCGCCACCGGGGTGACCATCGTGACCGTCAGCGGCCCCGAGGGACAGCCGCTGGGCATGACCGCCAGCAGCCTGGCCTCCGTGTCGCTGCAGCCGCCGCTCGTGTCGCTCTGCATCGACCACCAGGCCGAGCTGCACGACACCATCCGCGCCTCCGAGATCTTCGTAGTCAACATCCTGGAGAGCACGCAGGAGGCGCTCTCGCGCCGTTTTGCCGATCCGCACGAAGATCGGTTCGACGGCGTCGGCTATCATCGAAGTCCTGAAGGATTGATCCTGCTCGACGGCGCGCTGGCGCACATCGAATGCGAGCGGTACGCCACCCACCCCGGCGGCGATCATACCATCGTGATCGGCCGGGTGATCGGCGGCGGCACCGGTGAGGGTCGTCCCCTGCTGTACTACCGCGGCGGCTACGCCGCCCTGGAATAACGTGGATCCTCTCGCCATCACCTCCATCGGGACCGAGCTGCTCGACGACCCGGGCGCCGATCCCAAGGTCGTGGTCCGCTCGCTGGAGAACATCGCGCGGGCCAACCGCTGGTTCGGCGGCGCCTGGGCCGTCCGCCACGGCCTGGCGCGGGTCCTCGATGGCGTGCCCCGCACCGGTCCCCTGACCTTGCTCGACCTGGGGACCGGCGCCGGCGACCTGCCGGGATACGCGGTGCGATGGGCCGCCCACCGCGGTTGGCGGTTGATCCCAGTCGGTCTCGAGCGCAGCCGAGTCGCCGCGGCCCTGGCCTGTGCGGCCGGCTGTCCCTGCGCCGTCGCCGACGCGGGAGCGGCGCCGTTTGGAGACAAGTCGGTGGATCTCGTCCTGGTGAGTCAGGTGCTCCATCACCTGACGCCCAATTCGGCGGTGCGCCTGCTCCGGGATTGCGACCGCCTGGCCCGCGTCGGCGTGGTCGTGGCGGACCTTCGGCGAGCGCGGCTCGCCGGCCCACTGTTCCGATTGGGCGGAATACTGCTGCGCTTCGATCCCGTCACCCTGGTAGACGGGGTGACCTCGATCCGGCGCGGGTATGAGCCGGGGGAGCTTCGCGCCCTGCTCGGCCGCGCGGGTGTCCGCGGCCGGGTGGATCGGCGCCCCGGGTACCGGGTGGTCGCCACCTGGCGGCCCGCGCCCCACCCGGAGGGGCGGTAGTGCTGACCGTGGATACCGCCCACATCGCCGCACCGGTGGACCGGGTCTTCCGCGCCGCCGAGGCGGTGGAGCGCTGGCCCGAGCTGCTTCCCCACTACCGCTGGGTCCGGATGCTGGAGCGCCGGTCGGACGGCGGACTGGTGGAAATGGCGGCCTGGCGACCGTTCGGACCGGTAGGGTATCCCACGTGGTGGGTCTCGGAGATGCGGGTCGATCGGGCGGCGCCGGCGGTGTACTACCGGCATGTACGAGGGATCACCACGGGGATGGACGTCGTCTGGCGCATCGAGCCGGACGGAACCGGCACCACGGTCACGATCGTACACGAATGGTCGGGG
>DASSML010000029.1:0-5995 GCA_035688895.1 Gemmatimonadales bacterium | reverse complement strand
CCCATACTCGCTGTTCGGGTCCGCGCTCTCCAACGCCTTCAGCGCGCTCCCCTTCACGATCGGCGTCTCGTCCCCCGGAAACTCATACTGGCTCAACAGCTCCCGCACTTCCAACTCCACCAGGTCCAACAACTCCGGGTCGTCCACCATGTCCACTTTGTTCATGAACACCACAATGTAGGGCACCCCCACCTGGCGGGCCAACAGAATATGCTCGCGGGTCTGCGGCATCGGCCCCTCACTGGCCGCCACCACCAGGATGGCCCCGTCCATCTGCGCCGCCCCCGTGATCATGTTCTTGATGTAGTCGGCATGTCCCGGACAGTCCACGTGCGCATAATGCCGCTTGGCACTCTCGTACTCCACGTGCGCCGTCGCAATCGTGATCCCCCGCTCCCGCTCCTCCGGCGCCTTGTCGATCTGGTCATAGGCCGTAAACTGCGCCAGCCCCTTCTTCGCCTGGATCGCCGTGATCGCCGCCGTCAGCGTGGTCTTCCCGTGGTCCACGTGCCCGATCGTCCCCACGTTCACATGCGGCTTCGTCCGCTCGAATTTGGCTTTGGCCATGGTCGCTGTTCCGATGCCCCGTTGAGTTCTTAGTGTCGGCGGTACGACGGTAGGGCGATACGGCGGTAGGTGCGCACGCCGACGTGCCCGGGTTTGTCCGCGATCGATCGTACCGCCCTACCGCCGTACCGCCATACCGCCCAAGCTCGCGCGCGGGATTGAACCGCGGACCTCATCCTTACCAAGGATGCGCTCTACCAACTGAGCTACGCGAGCGCCCTACCTCTTACCGCCATCAAGCGGGCGACGGGACTCGAACCCGCGACCCTCAGCTTGGAAGGCTGATGCTCTACCAACTGAGCTACACCCGCGCCCTTCATGGTGGGGGTAGGATTCGAACCTACGTAGGGCGTAAGCCCGGCAGATTTACAGTCTGCTACCATTAGCCACTCGGTCACCCCACCGAGCCCCGCACGGCACCCTCATCTGAGACAGAACCCCGCCGGCAAGAAGCGGGGTCCTGGGATCGTCGAAGTCCGGGAACAGCCCAAAAAAAGACAGACCAGTATTGTAGTGGTACGAAAGAACTTGTGCAAGGCCCCCGTCACGCAAAACCCCGCCTGGACCGCGCGGGGTTGCGGAGACTCCGGAGAGTGACCCACACCGAGCTGACGAGGGGAGTCGAACCCCTAACCGCCTGTTTACAAAACAGGTGCTCTGCCGATTGAGCTACGTCAGCTGACGCCAATGAAACCAGCGCGCATCATAGAGCCCAAGTTATGTCGAGTCAATGGGCTAGCGCGTGCGAGCCGGGCTCTAGAGCCAGAGGAAGGCCGCCTGGTCGTAGCCGGTCAGCGCGGCGATGACCCGCTCGTACACCTTGGGGCCGCTTTCCCCGTTGGTCAGCGCCACCAGGGCCCGGCCGCGCACCCGGTCGGCCAGGACGAAGTTCCGGAAGCTGTTGTTGGCGCCCCAGTGCCACAGCACCTGGCCGTGTTCGTCGTGCTGGATCCCCCATCCCAGTCCCCAGGACAGCACCCGGTTGAGATCCACCTCGGGCGTCCCCATCGCCCGCAGCATGGCCGGCGACAGGTCCAGCCCCGGCGCCGGACTGTGGGCGACCACGCGCAGCAGGAACCGGGCGTAGTCGTCCACGGTGGTGAGTAGGGAGCCCGCCGCACTGGGAATCATGTAGAGCGGCAGCACCGGCCAGGCGGGATTGATCAGCGGCACCGCGCGCGCGGCATCCTCATAGGCCCAGTCCTCGACCGGCTTGGCCCACCTCCGAGCCACGTCCTGCGCCTGCCGGCCGAGCGCGCCGTACACGTCGATCTCGTTGCCTTCCGCGTCCCGCCCCGCGGCCTTGCGTCCCTCGAACTGCGGCAGCCAGACGTAGCTGCTCGTGCGCATCCCCAGCGGATCGAGGACCCGCTCCCGCATGAGGCGCGCGAACGGCACCCGGGTCAGACGCTCCATCACTCGCTGGAGGTAGAAATATCCCTCGCCCGAGTAGGTGAACCGCGTGCCCGGCTCGCTCTCCGGCAGCAGCGGTCCCGGCTGCTCCCGCCAGTTGGGCAGCCCGGTGGTATGGCTCAGGATGTGACGGGTGGTGACTCGCCGCATGAGCGGGTTGTCCGCTTCCGGCGAGGGGACGTAGTCGTACACCGGTCGGTCCAGGTCCAGCAGCCCGGCATCGACCAGCTGCAACGCGGCGTAGGCGCAGACCGGCTTGCCCAGCGACACCGCCTCGAACACCGTATCGGACGACACCACGGCCAGCGGGCTCAGGCTCGCACGGCCGAACCCCTGAGTCCAGATCTGTCCGTCATGCACGCCGCCCAGCGCGAGACCCGGCACCTCGGCCAACTCGAGCAGGCGGGGGAGCAGCTCCAGGATCCGCGCGTCGGGCAGCCAGTCGGGACCGAACCGCGCGAGGCGAGGTCCTCCACTGTCGGCCTGAAGCGACCAGGCCCAGCGAGGTCCTGCACTGGAGAGAAGCAGGCCGGAGCCTGCCATGATGAAACGGCGTCGATCCCACACGCGCGCGATGCCCTCCGCACGGTCCTTTCAGCCCTACGGTCGGGGGCACCAACCGTTTCAGGACCGTGTGCGACCGCGTCCCGGGATAGACACCCGAGCGGAAGAGATCGTTGCGTGATGGCCGGGCGAGTGGCCCGAATGATTCAGACGGAACCGCGGCTGCGGAGCACTTCGATCTGCCCATCCCGCCGATCGCGGATTTCCCATCCTGATCGACGGAGGAGGTCGCGAATGCGGTCGGCCTCGACGTAGTTGCGTCCCCGTTTCTCCGCGAGACGGACGGCCGCCCAGCGGAGGGCCCAAGCCTCCGCGCCTTGGGGATCGGCGGGCGGGACTTCGGGCGGCCGCACCGGAATGCCGTCTTCCTGCTCGACCGGCAGCTCGTCGGGGCCCACCGTGAGGGTGCGGCCCGCCGGCGCCACGGCGAGGACCCGGTCGGCGAGCGCCCATGCGGCCATCATTGCCGGTCCGACCCCGACCCCCTCATCCAGCAGCCGGTTCCCCTCCCGCACCAGCTCGAAGAGGGCGGCGATGGCGCGCGGCGCGTTGAGGTCGTCGTCCAGGGCGGCGGCGAAGTCCACCCGGAATCGATCCGCCAGGGCCTGCGCCGCCGGTGCATCGGCCCCGCCGGCCGCGCGCTCCAGCCGATCACGAAACGCGCCCAGCCGGGCCGAGCCCTCGCGTGCGGCCGCCAGCGCCTCGTCACTCCATTCGAGCAGCTGTCGGTAGTGGGTGCCGAACAGGAGGAGCCGGACTGCGGCCGGCTCGACCGCCTGCTCCCGCAGATCGCGCACGGTGAGGATGTTGCCATAACGCTTCGACATCTTGGTGCCGTCGATGCGGAGGAACTCGCCGTGGACCCAGTGGCGGGCGAATTCCGCCCGACCGGTATAGGCGCAGCTCTGGGCGATCTCATCCTCGTGATGGGGGAAGATCAGATCGACCCCGCCGGCGTGGATGTCGAGCACGTCGGTGTTCCAGTGGCGCGCCAGCAGCTCGAGGGCCATCGCCGAGCATTCGATGTGCCAGCCCGGCCGGCCCCGGCCGAACGGAGCGTCCCAGGCGGCTCCGACCGCTTCGTCCTCGGGGCGGGCGGCCTTCCAGAGGACGAAATCCCGGGCGTCTTCCTTGGCATACTCGTCCGCGCTCACCCGCTCGCTGGCGCCCGCCTTGAGCTCCCGGCGGTCGAGCTGGCTCAGCCGCCCGTAGTCCGGGAACCGGGCGATGGCGAAGTAGACCGAGCCGTCTTCCCCGCGGTAGGCCACACCCTTGGTCAGCAGGCCCTCGATCAGCCGGATCATCGCGGGAATGAACTCGGTGGCCCGAGGCTGCGCGTGCGCCGGGATGATGCGGAGCCAGTCCCGATCCTCCTCGAACGCGCGGCCGAAGGGATCGACGTGGGCCCGGAGAGAGACGCCCCGGCCCCCGGCCGCCGCGATCGTCCGGTCGTCCACGTCGGTCAGGTTCATGATATGGAAGACGTCGTACCCGCTGGCCTCGAGCCAGCGCCGCAGCAGATCTTCGAAGAGGAAGGTCCGGAAGTTCCCGATGTGGGCGTAGTTGTAGATCGTGGGCCCGCAGGTGTACAGCGATACGCGCCCGGGGGCGAGCGGGACGAGCGGATCGAGCCTGCGGGTGAGGGTGTTGTAGAGGACTAGGCTCATCCGCCGGCCGCGCCGCCGGTAGCCACGATCTCGGGCGTCGCCGGGCCGCCCTGGACCTGGACGTGGACCTTTCGCTGCGGATAGGGGATGGACATCCCCTCGCGGTCGAGGCGCTTCTTGAGCCGGCGACGATACTCCCGCGCCGTGGCCCACTGCGACCCGGGCTGGGTCTTGATCAGGGTGCGGATCACCACCGCGCTGTCGCTGAGCGACTCGATGCCGGGGACCTCGAGCGGGCCGTCGAGCTGCGCCCCCCAGATCTTGTCGGTGGAGAACTGAGCGGCCTCGTCGCGCACCACGGCGAGCGCGCGGTCGACGTCCTCCTCGTAGGTGATCCCGACGTCCACCACTGCTCGGGACCAGCCCCGGGTCATGTTGCTGACCACCGTGATCGCGCTGTTGGGCACGATGTGGATGGTGCCCTTGATGTCCCGCAGGATCACGACGCGGAGCGTCATCTTCTCCACCGTCCCGCTCTTCCCCCCCGCCTCGATCACGTCGCCGATGGCGAACTGGTTCTCGAACAGGATGAAGAAGCCCTGGAGGAAGTCCTTCACCAGGCTCTGCGCTCCGAACGACACCGCGAGGCCCAGGATTCCGGCGCCGGCCAGGATCGGCCCGATGTCGATGAATACATTGAAGGTGAGCAGCAGGGCGATCGAGATGACCAGCAGCCGCCCCACGCTCCGCAGGAGCTGGGAGATGGTCTGGCCCCGCCGCTCCCGGAGGGTGGTGACGGAATCGTCGCCGTCGTCCACCTCCAGCTCGATCCGCCGGGCGGCGAGCGCCACCACCCGGTAGGCCAGCCATGCCAGCAGCCAGATGCCGAGGATGCGCACGCTGGCGCGCACCAGCGTCTCGCCGTCGATCCGGAGGGCCTCAGCCAGGCGCTCGAGCAGGTCGCCGAACGTGGCGAGGAGCGCGAGCTTAATGCTGGACATGCAGATGGCGCGGGAGCATGGCCCTAACCTAGAGGCCCCTGCGTGACCGCGTCAACGCTCCGCGGCGAGATAGCGAATGCGGCTTGCGGCGACGGGAATCCGGCGCTGAGCGAGGCGTCCGAGCACCTCCTCCGGTGGGTCGGCGCCGACCGGAAGGGCGAGGACGCCGCCCTGGCAGCGAAGACCGGGATAGAGAGTGTGTAACCGCTCCGCCTCCGGCAGGTATGGCAGTCCCAGCACGATCTCCAGCACCCTGAGACCGATCAGCTCCTCGGCCGGGAGCACCACCGGCTCGGCGCCTCGACGGACCGCAATGCGGTCGCAGCGACGAAGCAGGGCGCCGAGGTCGCCGGAGAGCGCGAAGGCCGCGCCCACGACCCGGCCGCGCCGCACGCGGGGGCCGATGCCGCGCACCCAGGCGCCCAGCCGCTCTCCCGGCAATACCTGCCCGAGCGCCCAGGCCAGCGATGTTGGGGGATGAAGCGGGAGGGGAGAGCCAGCGAACATGCGGCATGGTACCGCCGCGTGACTGCGGGGGGTGAACCGCTGCCCCGCCAAGGGAGGCGAAATTCAGCGAAGGTCGAGTGGCTCGATAGCGCCACCGCGGCGCACGCCCAACCGGATCGGTCTCGGCGGGCCACTGGCGGGCAGGGTGACCTCCGCCCACAGCTCCTCGTCCCCGGGCCTGGACGAAGGATCGGGGACGTGCTCCGGGATGAAAAAGGCGATCGGCTCGACCAGACGGGCTGCCGGCGCACCCGAAGTGGTGTCGATGGTGGCCTCGAGGCCGGTAGCACTATCCCCGACCGCATAGACCCGACCGGCCGCGGCCACGAGGCGGAC
>DASSML010000028.1:0-5077 GCA_035688895.1 Gemmatimonadales bacterium | reverse complement strand
GGTTACGCTGGGACGCGACTTCGAGACTGCCCTTGCTCTGGTGTCCGACCCGACTCGTGAGTCATACTGGATCGAGCATGCCGGCGCCTGGGCCGGCTTTCTGCTGTTGTATCTCCAGGGTCCATTCCGCGGCTACATCCAGACCGTGTGCCTCGCCCGCGAGGTGCAGGGGCGTGGTCTGGGCAGCGCCGTTCTGCGATGGGCAGAGGAGCGGATCTTCCGGGAGAGCCCGAACGTGTTCCTCTGCGTCTCCGACTTCAACACCGGCGCACTTCGCCTGTACCGCCGCCTCGGCTACGAGCTGATCGGCGCACTGCCGGACTTCCTCATCGCGGGCAGCGCGGAGCTGCTGCTGCGGAAGAGTCGCGGACCCTGGAGCACCTTCCGCCTCCCATCCGCCGATCCCTCGGCATGAACCTGCGCCGAGCGGTGCTGCCGCTCATCTCGCTGATCGCCCTGGCCTACGTGGCTACCCATTCGCCGATGCTGGGCTGGATCGGGCATGGGCTGGGGATTCGAGTGAGCCGCTGCTACTTCAGCTGCGGCGGGTGGCTCGCAGGACGACCGGTGGATATGATCGCCGCGTGGCTGCTGCTGGCGGCCGCCGGAGCCGCGGCGCGGTGCCTGGCCGGGTGTCGCCAGCTCGACTCGTCCGAGCGCCCGCTCGCCTTCGGCGTCGCGTGGCTGGGACTGATCGCCGTGCCGGCGGCGATGGTGGGAGCGATCGGCTGGATGGTCGGCGCGCCCCTCCTGCGCCCGCCGGTCGGCCCGCTGCTCGCGTCGATCCCGGCCGTCGTCTGCCTCGCGCTGCTGCGCCGGCGCTGGCAGCCACCCGCACCTCTGCCGGTCCCTCCGCCCGCCGGGCTCGCGGCCGTGCTGGCGGGTGTGGCCTCCCTGCTTCTGGCGACGATGGTGGCGATAACGCTCGGCCACCCGCCCACCGGCTACGACGCGCTGTCCTACCACGCTCCACTGGCGGTGTATTTCTGGCGCGACGGCGACCTGGCCGCGGTGCTGTTGCGCACGCCGTGGGCCTGGGCGCTCGCCCACCCCGGCGCGACGGAGCTCTGGTTCGGCCTGCTGCGCCTCGCCGCCGGCGAGCGGGTGGCAAGTCTGGGTCAGCTGCCCTTCGCGTTGCTCGGCAGCGCCGCGGTCTATGCCTTCGCACTTCGGGTCGGTGGTGGGCGCGGCGGCGCCCGGCTGGGCGCGGCCGCCTTCCTGCTCGCCCCCATCGTGGTGCTGCAGACCGGAACCCAGGTCAACGATCTGGCCGCGGGAGCGCTGCTGATGAGTGCGGTCGCGCTCGCGGCCGCGCCGGTGACGGCGTGGTCGAGCTACCGCCTCGCGGCGGTCGGACTGGCGCTCGGACTCGCGGTCACGACCAAGCTCGCCGCACTGCCTGCTGTGGTCGCCGTCGCGGGGTACGTGATCGTGGCAGGCCGTCGTCAGCCGCGCACGCTCGTCCCCGCGGTGCTCGCCGGGTTGATCGCGGTGGCCCCCTGGTGGATTCGTAACCTGGTGCTCTTCGGGAACCCCATCTTCCCGGCGGCGCTGCCGCTGGTGGGCCGGGGCTATGTGGTTGGCGACTTCGTGCGCAAGGACAACTGGTTCGTGCCCTCGCCCCTGGCGTGGCCGGTGTACCCCCTGGTCGAGCCGCACAGCGACATGTCGGGCTTCGGGGCGGTCTTCGCCGCGGTGGCGCTGGTCGGGCTGGTGGTCGCCGTGGTGCGGCGCCGGAGGCTGGGCCCCTTGCTGCTCTACGGGGTGACCGTGGTGGTCGCGCTCCCGGCGTGGTGGCGCCTGACCCAGCACGAGCCCCGCCTGCTACTCGGGGTGTTCGGGCTCGGCTTCGCGTTCGTCGGCTGGGCGCTGGGGGCGGTGCCCCGAGGGCGCCGGCGGATCGCGGTGGCAATCACGGCCGGGGCGGCCGTCTTCTCGGCGCTGGTGACGCTGGACCAGGGGCTGCGCCCCCTGGCCCGCGCTCCGACGGAACGGGCCGAGTTCTACGATCGGGTCTGGAACATCGATTCAGTGGCGGCGGGCCTGCCGGAAGGAGAGCGGCTGCTAAGTCACACCGGGTTCGCGCGGCTCAGTTATGCCAGCGACTACCCCCTGCTCGGACGCTTCCTTGGTCGGCAGCTCTATGTGGTGGATGGGGACCTGCCGACCGATTCCATCGTGGCGGTGATGCATCGGTCGGGGATACGCTACGCGTACCTTCCCGCCGGTCCCGATGCGGCCGAGGCGGTGAGCCGGATGTACCCCGCGAGTCGCTTCGAGCTGGTGCGCCAGTCGCGGGGGAGCGGGGAGAAACTCGAGGACGTGCGGCGCTATCTCTTCCGGCTCCGTTCGCCGTGAGGGTTCAATGCGCCAGGGCGAGCACCCCGAGCGCGAGCGCGCTGGCCGCGATCAGCGCCAGGAAGGCGCGGGCCCGGTACGCAGTGGCGGTGAGCCCGGGCCGGAGCTGGACCCGCGTTCCGGCGACCTGGAGGACGTGCCCGCGCGACACCGTTTCGAGGTCCGCCCGTCCCGCTTCCCAGAAGCAATGGAAGGCATACAGGGCGAGGATCACGGCGACGGCCCAGCCGGCGAGGAAGACGGAAGTGGTCATGAGAGATGCCTCGAGGAAAGGCACTTTGCCCGGCCGGCAGCCGGCGACGGGCGGCATATGACGGATTCGGACAATTTGCGGCAAGTGTCGAGCCAAACCGCCGAGGCCGCGCCTCCTGCCGGGATCTACACCCGCCGGTTTGGGGTGCCCGCCGACGCTATTGATGTGAATGGCCACGTGAACAACCTGGCCTACGTCGCCTGGATGCAGGACGTCGCGATCGAGCATTCGGCCGCGGCCGGGTGGCCGCTCGCGCGCTACCAGGCAATCGGGGCGGCCTGGGTCGTCCGGTCCCACTTCGTCGAGTATCTCCGTCCGCTCTTTCTCGGCGAGCCGCTCGCGGTGCACACTTGGGTCCCGCGGTTCGATCAGCGGGCCGCGCCGCGGAAGTATCTCTTCGTCCGCGAGTCGGATGGTCGCGAGGTGGCTCGGGCCGAGACCGCGTGGGTATTCGTCGATCTCGCCACCGGCAAGCGACGGCCGTTGCCCCCCGAGCTCCTCTCGGCTTTTCATCCCCTCCCGGACGATCGCGTGGTTCGGACGGCGCTCGGTCTCGCCGAATGAGCCGCGGCATCCCGACGTGAGCGAGCGATCGGGCGTCAGCGCCGGCATTCTGTTGTTCCGCCGCCGCCAAGGGGCGGTGGAGGTGCTGCTGGCTCACCCCGGCGGTCCCTTCTGGCGGGGGCGCGATGCGGGGGCGTGGACCATCCCCAAGGGGCTCGTCGCTCCGGGCGAAGCCCTGCTGGACGCGGCCCGCCGCGAGCTCCACGAGGAGACGGGTCTCGCCCCGGAGGGACCGTTCCTTCCCCTGGGCAGCATCCGGCAGAAGGCCGGCAAGACGGTCCATGCCTGGGCCTGCGAGGGCGACGCCGATCCGGCCACCGTCACCAGCAACACCACCACGATCGAGTGGCCTCGCGGCTCGGGACGCCGGATCACCTATCCCGAGGTGGACCGCTGCGCCTGGTTCGCGATCGACGCGGCGCGGGCAAAGTTGAACCCGGCGCAGAGCGAGCTGCTCGGCAGGCTGGAGATGGCGTTGCAGGATTGAGCGTCGCCGTCTGCAACGGTGGCGCGAGGGCTGGCTCCGGCGCGCGCCGACCGCAACATTGTGATCATGCCTCGCTCGCTTCTCTTCGCCCCCGCGATTGCGATGCTGGCGCTGTCTCTCGCCCCTCCGGTCGGACTGCGGGCGCAGGTCGTGATCACGGCGCAGGGCGGCGTGCATCTGGGTGGGGTCGGGCCAATGCAGTCACTGCAGCAGGTGTCCGCCAGCCGCTCCGCCGGGACGCGCGCGGTCACCGGGGAGGCGACGACCGCCGGTGCGCGGGTCGGCGTGGGCATCTCGCGTGACTGGGTTCTCGACGGCGGAGTCGCCTGGTCGCACAGCAGCAGCCGGAGCAGCGCAGTGGGCCAGCCTACCCCGCCCATCGGCACCCGCACCCTGTTCGCCTCGTCCACGGTTCAGACCCGGCTCAGCAATCCGGCATCCCGGCTCATCCTCATCGGTGGGGTAGGGCCCGCACTCATCTTCGAGCGCGGCGACGGCACCGCCGCGACGAGCCGCACCAATATCGGCGGACTCGCCACGCTGGCTGCCGTCCTCCGGCTCGACACCCGCACCGCGCTCAGGCTCGACGCCCAGCAGTATCTCTTCAGCGGCGATATCGGCGGCACCTATCTCCCGCATCTGGGTACCACCGAGCCGCGCTCGGCCGGCGCGCGGACCCGCCACGATTTCGTCCTGCTGGCGGGCATCTCCTGGCGCGCGGACTGAGCCGGCAGGCGTCGGCGCGCTGATGCGGATCGCCGTGGTCGGGGCCGGAGCGGTGGGCGGGTATTTCGGCGCCCGGCTCGCGCAGGGTGGGGCAGAGTTGGTCGTCATCGCGCGGGGGGCGCACCTCGAGGCGATCAGGCGGGAGGGCCTCCGTCTTGCGAGCGTGGCCGGGGACGCCGTGGTCCATCCGGTCGAATGCGCCGACGATCCCGGCGCCGTGGCCCCGGTCGACGTTGTGCTTCTGGGTGTGAAGGCCTGGCAGGTGGCCGCCGCCGCCGACACCCTGCGCCCGCTCCTCACTCCCGATGGAAGCGTGCTGCCGTTGCAGAACGGGGTCGAAGCCCCGGAGCAGATCAGCCGCGCGCTCGGATCGGGACACGCGCTCGGCGGCCTGTGCCGGATTCTCAGCGAGCTGGTCGCCCCGGGCGTGATCAGGCACAGCGGCATCGAGCCGTACGTCGCCTTCGGCGAGCTGACCGGCGGCGACAGCCCCCGCACCCGGCGCCTGCTCGCCGCCTTCGCGAGCGCGCCCGGACTGCGGGCCGAGCTGGTGCCGGACATCCGCCTGGCGATGTGGCGGAAGTTCCTGCTGATCACGGCCTGGGGTGCGGTCGGGGCGTCCACCCGGGCGACGATCGGTCAGATCCTGGGCGATCCCGGGCTGCGCGGCCGGCTGCTCGACGCGATGG
>DASSML010000027.1:0-2147 GCA_035688895.1 Gemmatimonadales bacterium | reverse complement strand
GGCCCGCCCCGTGGCCAGGGGTGACCCCCAGCCTGCCTTCTCCGCCACCAGCCGGAGCACGCCGGCCAGCCGGCCGGTGTCGAACACGGGCCCGCCGTGCCCCTTGTAGTCCAGCCGCCGCGGCGGCCCAAGCAGCTCCAGCCTGAGCGTCAGTGGGTCCTTGCCGGTCGCGCGGGCGAGCTCGTCCACGAAGCTTTGCACCGCGAAGGCGTTGGACGAATGCAGGGTGGAGCGCCAGGCGCCGCCCGGGATGCCGCACGGGATGTGGGTGTAGGCCAGCCGGAAGTCGGGGATGAACCCGGCCGGAAAGTCGTCGGGATACAGCTCTGATACCACCGGCGGCTGCCCGTTCTCGGCGTAGGCGTAGCGCGACGGGTTGGCCAGGTGGTGGTCCCACGCGACTACCCGGCCGCCGGCGTCCAGTCCGGCCCGAAGCCGGTGCACCGCGCAGGGGCGGAAGAAGTCCTGGCTCAGGTCCTCCTCCCGGGTCCACAGCACCTGGACCGGCGCGCCCATCGCCTTCGACAAGTAGGCCGCCTCCGCGCCGTAGTCGGACATGAGCCGCCGGCCGAAGCCGCCGCCCGCTCGGGTCATGTGCACCGTGATCGCCGTGATCGGCATGCCGGTGACACGAGCCGTGAGATCGCGCACGCCGTCGGGGTCCTGCATCGGCCCCCAGATCTCGGCCCGTCCCGGCCGGACATCGGCCAGGCAGTTGATCGGCTCCATCGGCACGTGGGCCAGGAGCGGCAGCTCGTAGGTCGCCTCGACCACGCGGGCGGCCCCGCCGAGCGCGCGATCGACATCACCCTCGTTGCGGACCGGCTCGCCCGGTCGAAGCACCGCCTGGTGCATCGCGTCCCGGATCGCCTCGCTGTCCACCGGCGGCCCCGGCGCCCGCTCCCAGGTCGCCTGAAGCGCGCGCACGGCCTGGATAGCTGCCCACGTGGAGTCGGCGACCACGGCCACACCCTGCCGCAGGTGCAGCGGGCTCGGCAGGGGATCGATGCGCACCACCCGCTTCACCCCCGCGATCCGCTCGGCGGCGGCGCTGTCGAGAGAGGCGAGCCGGTGACCGAACGGCGGATGCAGCACGCTGGCCCGGAGCATGCCGGGCGCGCGAGCGTCGATGCCGTAGGTCACTCGGCCGCTCGCGATCGCCGGCTGATCGGTCGCCCGGATGCGGGTGCCGAGCAGTCGGTATGCCGACCGGGGCTTGAGCGGCACCTTCTCCGGAACCGGGAGTCGCGCCGCCTCGGCGGCGAGTCCGCCGTAGCCGAGCCGACGGCCGGTGGCCTCGTGGATCACCGTGCCCAGCTCGGTGCGGCAGGAGTCGGCGGCCACACCCCAGCGGGCCGCCGCCGCCGCGACGAGCAGGTGGCGCGCCGTCGCGCCGGCCTGGCGGAGGCGGTCGAAGTTCTCGCTCACGGCATCACTGCCGCCGGCGTATTGGTCACCATACCGGCGGTCGAGGTCCGCCTGCACCACACGGACCCGTTCCCAGGCGACGTCCAGCTCTTCGGCCACGATGAGCAGCAGCGCCGTCTTCACTCCCTGCCCGATCTCGGGGTTCTTGGCCGCGATGGTGACCACACCGTCGGGCCCGATCTCCACGAAGGCGCCGAGCGAGCCGCCGGCGAGGCCGTGCATGGTGCGAGGCAGCGCGCCCAGCACCAGCAGCCCGCCGGCCGCGGTCGCGGTGACCTGGAGGAAGTCGCGGCGCTCCATCAGGCGGCTCCGTCGGCCGCGCGGTGGATCGCCGCCCGGATTCGCTGGTAGGTCCCGCAGCGGCACAGGTTGCCGGACATCGCGTCGTCGATCTCGGCGTCGGTGGGCTTCGGCGTGGCCGCGAGGAGAGCCGCGGCCGCCATGATCTGCCCCGGCTGGCAGTAGCCGCACTGGGCCACGTCTTCTTCCACCCAGGCCCGCTGGACCGGATGACTCCCGTCGGAGGAAAGACCTTCGATGGTGGTAATGGGCTTGCCGACCGCGGCGCGCACCGGGACCTGGCAGGAACGAACCGCGGCGCCGCCGAGGTGGACCGTGCACGCGCCGCAGTAACCGGCGCCGCATCCGTACTTCGCGCCGGTGAGCCCGAGAGCGTCACGCAGCGCCCAGAGGAGCGGCGTGTCGGGCGGGACGTCGAG
>DASSML010000026.1:0-7058 GCA_035688895.1 Gemmatimonadales bacterium | reverse complement strand
ACCCGCCAGCCGGTCACGCCGAACGTCTTGCTCGCCCCGCTGATGGTGACGGTGCGCCCCCGCATCTCGGGCAGGGTCGCGATCGGCACGTGCTCACCGCGATAGCGGATGTGCTCGTAGATCTCGTCGGTGACCGCCAGGACGTCGTGCTCCCGACACAGCCGGGCGATCGCCTCCAGCTCGGGCCTGCTCAGCACCCGGCCGGCCGGGTTGCTGGGCGTGTTGACCACGATCGCCCGGGTGCGGGTCGTGAAGGCCGCGGCCAGCCGGTCGAGGTCGAGCGGCTGGCCGGGCTCGAGCGGCACGTACACCGGCCGGGCATCGGCCAGGATCGTGTCGGGGCCGTAGTTCTCGTAGAACGGCTCGAACACGATCACCTCGTCGCCCGGGTCCACCACCGCGAGCAGGGTCGAGATCATCGCCTCGGTGGCGCCGCAGGTGACGGTGATCTCCCGCTCGGGATCGGCCTCGAGCCCGTAGCGCCGGGCATAGCTGGCGGCGAGCGCACGGCGAAGCCGGCCGGCGCCCCAGGTGATGGCGTACTGATTGATGTCGTCGTGAATGGCCTGAGCGGCCGCGGTCTTGAGCAGCTCGGGCGCGGGGAAATTGGGGAACCCCTGCGCCAGGTTGAGGGAATCGTACTCCCGCGCGAGGCGGGTCATGCCGCGGATCACCGACTCGCGGAATCCGTGGGTGCGGCGGGCCGTGCTCACGAGCGCTCCGGGGAGAGGTGTTGAACACTAACCCGCTGGCCCGGTCATTGCCTTATTCTCCGGATATGACCCCGGCACCTGCCTTCACGGATCTGCACAGCCATCTGGTTCCCGCCGTCGACGACGGCTCCGGCTCCTCCGAGGAGAGCCGCGATTCGCTGGCCCGGCTCCGCCGGGAAGGCGTGGGCACGGTCGTCACCACGCCGCACCTGCTCCTGCCCCACCTGACCAGCGACGCCGCGATCGACCGCGAGCTCGAGCGGCAACGGGCTGCCTTCGAGCGACTGCTGGAGGATTTGGAGGGGACCCAGGACCTGCCGGCCGTGGGGCTGGGCCAGGAGATCTGGGCCCCCGATGCGACGCTCCTCCGCCGGGTCGCGAGCCGGCCGGAGGTCGGGCTCGCGGGAAGTCGCTGGATCCTGGTCGAGTTCGGGTTCGATCTGCAGGGCACCCACGAAGGCGTCGTGCGCGAAGCCATCGCGGCAGGGCGCGGGATCGTGATCGCCCATCCCGAGCGGTATCGGTACCTGCCCGGCACGGAGCCGGTGGCGCAGATGCATCGATGGCGGGAGCTGGGGGCAGTCCTGCAGGTGAACGCGGGGAGCTTTACGGGGCATTACCGGTCGTCGAACCCGGATTCCGAGCGGCTGGCCTGGGCGATGGTGCGGGAAGGACTGGTCGACCTGGTGGCCACCGACCATCACGGGGCCCGGCGCGCCGGGGTGTCGCCCCGGGAAGCGTTCGAGGCCCTGACCGCCCGGGGCGAGCGCGAGCTCGCCGAACGGGCACTGGCCAGGACCCCGGCAATGTTGCTGCTGGAGGGGCTGGTCGAGGGCCGGCCGCCCCGGGTCAGAGCTCCTGGGGCAGCTGCGTAGAGCCCATGGCCTGGAGCAGGTGCGCCATCGGGGTGCCCGGCTCCGCCCCACCCGCGTTGCGGGTCTGCTGCAGCAGCGTGGTCAGGTGGCGGCGCAGCTCCCCATATCGCCGGGTCGCCCCGACATCCTCGAACCGGATCCCGGCCTCGGTGAAGTAGTACGTGCCCGCCTGGTCATCCAGCAGGTCAAACACGCTGTCCACGGTCGCCACGAAGGTCGCGCTCATCGCGGCGAGAGCCGCCGGCTCCTTGAGGGCGGGCCGGGAGTACCAGCGCCGAGCCACCTTGGTGGACCATTTCTGGTCCCGGGCCATCACGGTGAACGAATCCTGGTACTGCCGCTCGATCGCGGTCTCCTGCTGCCGGTACACCCGGATGAAGTTGGCGGCACCGGCCAGGGCGAGCCTGGTCTCGGTGAGGCCGCCGTTGGGCATCAGCCGGGCCGGCGCAAAGAGCCGATCCAGGCGGGTGACCCGCATCCCCGATTCGAGCCGGTCCCGGGCCGAGTCGTAGGCCGCCGTGTAGCCGGCAATGAGGCCCTCGACGCTGCCGGCATCCGCCGTCTTGGCGTCGGCGCTCAAGGTAAGGGCAGCGAGGCTCTTGGCCCTGAGCTTCGGGGCCTTGGGCAGCAGGGGCGCGGCCGGGACGGGAGCGGGCGCGGAGTCGGCAGGCTGCTCCGCCGATGCGGGCGCCTCCCAGGTGGTGCTGGCGAGCGAGACGATGTGCGAGGTCGGGGCCGGCGCCGACGCCTGGGCGCTGGCGGGTACGACGCTCACCGCGACGGGCTTGGCCGACCAGGGTGGCCGGGGGCCGGAGAACGATACCTGGATCCCGAGCACCAGGAGCAGACCGGTGATGCTGAGTGCCATCGACCGCCGCCACGGATGCAGGCGATCCCGACTGGGAAGCTCCCCCGCGCCTTCGTCGGGCGCGGCGCCCTCCAGGGTCTCGCTCTGGGCGTTGAGGTAGGTCCAGCTGTTACGGTCAGCCGCCGGCTGGGGCTCGACCGGACGCTCGGCCACGATGGCCTTGTACTGCGGGTGGAGCGTGATGGAGATCCACTTGCTCGTAGCCCGGTGATAGATCCGCGAGTGACCGTCCACATCCCCACTGCGGATGGCCGCGGCCAGCTCATCGCCGCTGCGGTACAGCTCTTCCTTTCCGGGTCTCAGTTCGACGAGATACATGGCACACGCTCGTGGTCAGGGACGACCCCGCGGGCACGATCCGGGGGGCGGTCGGCGGCCTGGCAAAGGGGATCCGGCGAAAGGCTCCGGCGGTCTTGGTGCCAATTCCGTGCTTCCCTGGGCGCTCAGCGCGGTCCCCGAGCGCTGCAACAATCTGCATCCTAAACTTAAGGCGTTGTCCGGCAGTTACATAGAGCAAATGGCCCCGGCCTCTGCAGAGCCCCTTCACCCCACCCAAGAGGCCTCCCCAGGCCCTCATCCACCGGCCTCCCACCCGGGGCGTTTTTCCAGCCCAGCCGTGGAATGCAAGATGTTTCGCTCCGCTCGCGAATCCATTAGTGTGCGGGGGTATACGAGGAATTAAGAACTCGTCTCCCGACGACACGATCCGCCGGCGGACCCGGCGACTGGAGGCTGCATGAGCAGGCATCAGCGCAGATTCGACGACGTGGATTTCGACCTTGGCGGCCGATCCCGTTCGGGAGGGGTGAGCGCCATCGTGCTCGCGACCGCCCTTGGGGTAGGCATCGGCATGCTGGCCGCGCCCGACACCGGTCTCAAGACCCGCCGGCGGCTTCGCCGCCGCTTGAGCGAGCTCGGTGAGGGGCTGGAAGAGGGCTTCGGTGAAATGCAGGAGCGCGGTGGCAAGGCGCGGGAAGTCGTTCGTGACCGCCTCGCCAAGGCCAAGAAGCGCGGCGCCGAGGCGTGGGAAGATCTGGAAGAGCGTTTCGCGATGGAGGAAGAGGAGGATGAGGGCTCCGGAGCGCTGGGCACCGCGCTCGCCATCGCCGCCGGCGTGGCGGCGACGTACTTCCTGACTAGCGACCGCGCCGCACCGGCGCGGAGCCGGGTGCGCGAGACCGCCGAGAACGTGCGGCGCGAGGCCACCGATCGGTGGCAGCGCTACCAGTCGCGTCGCCGCGAGGCCGACAACGGCCACACCGGCACCGGCACCACCGAGCCCAGCTCGGCTACCATCCCCACCGACGAAGGCCCGCGAGCCGGCTGACCATCGCCCGGTTCCGCTACAACCGAACGGCCCCCGCGCTGGGGGCCGTTCGCATGCAGGGAACCGACTGCCGAGCTAGTTGGCGGTGGAGTCGAGCGCGAGTCGGTAGGGCGGATACTGCAGCAGCTGCCGCCGTACCAGGCGGGCGGTGCGGAGCACCTTGGTCGGATAGCGGCCGCAGCGGGGCGTCACGCTGCCGGAGACGCAGCCGTTGTAGCGCAGCAGCGCGCGGCGCACGTCGCCGGTGCGCTTGAGATACTCGCCGAACACCCGCGCGCCGTGGCAGATGTTCGCCTCGACCTGCAGCAGGTCGTTGGAGTCGCAGTCATACTCGCCGGCATGGAAGTCCATCACCTGCATCAGCCCCAGCGCTCCCTGGCTGCTCCGCGCATCCACGTCGAGCGGCGCGTTCTCGGTCAGCAGCACCCCGGTGAGCAGGCTCGGCGCCACGTCGAGGTAGTTCGCTTCCTTCACGATCGCCCGAGCGATCCGGTCGGCCATGGCCTCCTGCCGGGTGCGACGCATGAGGAGCCGGGCCAGGGGGTGGTGCTGGAACCGGGCGACCACCGCCCGCTCCAACGCCGCGCTGTCTACCGGGCCCGCGGGTCGGGGCGCGGTGACCGCCGGCAGGACCGCGATCGGCCGTACCGGCGCCGGGGGCGGCAGCGGGACCGGAGGGGTCCACTGGACCGCCGCGGCCATCAGCGTGAGCGCCAAGGCGACCAGGAACGGCCGGCGCGCGGCGGGGGCCGCGAGCTCGCGGGCTGCGATGCGGTCGTGCGGAATGGCCGGAATAGGTGGTGCCCCAGATGATGGAAATGGCCGGGTTACGGCTCGGGGATGAGCCTACAGCAAGATCCGGGCACCGGCCAGGGCGCCGCCTGTCGACAATTAGGACGGTGTCAGAAACGAGCCGAGCAGGTCCATCATCCGTACGTCGAACGGATCGGGCGAGGGATCATCCTCGGCGATCTCGTAGTCCTTCTGCGGAGTCTCCAGAATCAGGGGCACCCCCGCGCTCCGGCGATCAGCCAGAAGCCACCGGAACGGCTCCGCCCCGATGCGACCCTCGCCCAGGAGCAGGTGCCGGTCCTTGTTGGACCCCAGCCCGCCTTCGCTGTCGTTGAGATGGAAGAACGACGGCGGCGCGCCCGCAGCCGCCTCGAACTCGTCCAGCACCTGGCCCAACGCAGCGGGCGAGCGGGTGATGTCGTGACCCGACGCGTAGAGATGGCAGGTGTCGAGCCCGTAGCCCGTCCTGGGCCGGAGCGGAGCGGGCACGGCGGCCAGGATGGCGCCGACCTCCTCCGCGGTCCGTCCGACGGTGAGGCCCGCGCCGGCGGTGTTCTCCACCAGAATGCGGGTGCCGCCCTTCACCGCCTCGAGGGCCCCGGTGACGGCCCGGGCCACTCGGGAAACGGCCTCGGCCCGGTCACCGCCGGTGGCCGCGCCCGGATGAAAGCACACGGCTCCTACGCCGAGCGCGGTCGATCGCTCCAGCTCCTTGCGTAGTCCGGCGCTCGCGCGGCCCCACTTTTCCTCGTCGGTGGTCGCCGTGTTGAGCACGTACGCCGCGTGCACCACCACGTGCTCGGGCGCGATGCCGACCTGGCTCAGGGTCTCGCGGAAGCGGGTTACCCGCTCCGGCCGGATGGAGCTCTTGTCGCCGTAGTACTTCGGGATGGCGGTGAAGATCTGCAGCGCGCGCATCCCTGCGGCCCCCGCGCGGCGGGCGGCCATGTGGATCCCGCCATTGTCGACCGTGTGCGCGCCGATCAGCCTGGACGACGCAGCGTCGGTGATCCTCCCCACAGCACCCTCCTCCCCCTGGGTCCATGCTGTCCCTTTTCGTCGGGGCGGTCCGCGCTCGGGGCGCGGCGCCGCGGCCGACTCTCATTATAGAATCGGGAGGCTCTCGTGGCACGCGATCGGGACACCGCAATCAACAGCTACATCACCGACATGCTCTCGCTGGAGGACCATATCGCCAAGGCCCTCAAGGGGCAGATTAACGACCTCAAGGACCACCCTGACCTGGCGGCCGAGATCCGGCAGGTCCATCAGCTGGTGGAACATCACGTCACCGACCTTCGCTCGCTGGCCGAGCGGCGGAAGGCGGGCGGCATCGCCGAGGCGGTCAAGCGCGCCGGCGCCGCGGTGGCCGGGGCGGCGGCGGGCATCATCGACCTGGTCCGCACCGAAGGGGTACCCAAGAACCTCCGCGACGATTACACCGCGTTCAGCCTGGCGACGATCAGCTACGCGATGCTCTACACCACCGCGGCCGGTCTGGGCGAGCGCGAGGTCGCCGAGCTGGCGCAGCAGCACCTGCGGGACTACACCGGAGCCGTCACCCGGCTCAACACGCTGGTGCCGGCGTCGGTGATCAGATACCTGAGCGAGGAAGGGCTGCCGGTGCAGGAATCGGTGCTACCCGAGGTCGGGCGCACGATCAAGGCGGCGTGGATGGGAGAAGCCGACGCGACCGCCCCCGCGGGCGAGCGTGTCGGCGCGCGGGGAATCTAGGCGGTCAGCGCTCGGAGCCGGTGCGGGCCCGCGGTCGGGGCTCGCGCTGGCGCCCGGTGCCTCGGCGCTCGGCGTGACGGCGGCAGTAGTACAGGCGCGCGGGCATGATGTTCCGGGGCTCGAACTCGGCGTGCACCTGGGCGAAGACCTCGTGCAGGAACGGCTGCACCGCGCGAGTGAACTGATAGACCAGGAACATGCCGTCCGGATGGAGCACGTCGTGGGTCGTGCGGAGGATCCGGTCGCGCACGCCGGGATCCATCGTGGTGTACGGAATGCCGGAGATCACGTAGTCGGCCCGGGCAAGTCCCCGATCCGCCAGCACGGTGGCCGTATCCGCCGCCGAGCCCTCTACCACATGCAGCCGCGGGTCCCGCAGGGTTCGCCCGAGGTGACGAACGAAGTCGCGGTTGGTGTCGATCGCCACCACGTGCCCTTCGGGTCCGAGCCGGCGCAGCAGGGGCTTGGTGATGGTCCCCACCCCGGGCCCATACTCGACGATGGTCCGGGCGCGGGACCAATCCACCTGGTGCAACAGACGGTTGACCAGGAAGCGCGAGCTGGGGATGACGGAGCCAAGCATCCGCGGATGCTTGAGGAAGTTGCGGCTGAAGAGCAGGAGGGAGCTCACGGATTCCTTTCGGCTGACGACTCGGGCTCGCACGGCGGCGGCTCAGCGGAGGAAGATTCAGGGATTCGGGCCAGAGGACAAGTACCTTGCCGAGGCTGCTGATCGGCACCTCGGGGTA
>DASSML010000025.1:0-10791 GCA_035688895.1 Gemmatimonadales bacterium | reverse complement strand
AGGAGCTCGTCCGCTGGCGCAACGCGGCCCGCGTCTACCCCGCCGGCGCGTTCTCCGCCGACTGATGCGCATCGACGTCAACGCCTTCCTCGGCGCCTATCCCTGGCGACGGGTCCCCGGGACCTCGCCGTCCGCCGTGCTGTCCGCGATGGACCGCGTGGGCATCGACGAGGCCTGGGTCACTCACCTGCCGGGGCTGTTCTGGCGCGATCCCCACGAAGGCAACGGCTGGCTGCTCGAGGCCGCCTCGCGCGAGCCGCGCTTTCGGCCGGTGCCCTCGGCGCATCCCGAGCTGGCCGGCTGGGAGGGCGTGGTGGCGGCGGCGCGGAGCGCGGGCGCGCCGGCCGTGCGCTGCGACCCCACCTTCTTCGGCATTTCGCCACTAGGCACGGGCATGCGGGCGCTGGCCGGCGCCTGCGCAGCCGCCGGCCTTCCGCTCATGCTCGCGGTGCGGCTCGAGGATGGCCGTCAGCGCCATCCCAACGACGGCGCCGGCGAGCTGCCCGCGTCGGCGGTGCGCGCGCTCATCCGCAGTCATCCTGCCCTCCGCCTGATTGTGACCCACGCCGACCGGCCCTACATCGAGGAAGTGCACTTCGGATCGACGCCCGCGGAGGCGGCCCGCATCTGGTGGGACATCTGCTGGATCTGGGGACCTCCCGAAGACCATCTGGAGACGCTGCTCCGCACGGTGGGCGCCGCCCGCTTTCTCTTCGGCACGGGGCAGCCGCTGCGTATCCCGGAGAATGCGGTGGCCAAGCTGGATCTGCTGGACCTGTCGGCGGAAGACCGGAGCGCCATCGAGTCCGGCAACGCGGCGGCGGCAGGCCGCGCGTGAGCAGCGCACTGGCGGAGCGGCTGAAGTGGGGGCTGATCCCCGCCGTGCCCGTCCCGTTTCGCGGCGCGGCGATCGATCGTGAGGCGCAGCGTGCCTACGCGCGCTGGATGGCAGAGCAGCCCGTCGTCGGTGCGGCCGTGTGGGCTCACACCGGCCGCGGCCCGCATCTGTCGGCCGAAGATCGTCACGAGGTGCTGGAGACGTGGCGTGAGGCGATGCCCGACCGCGTCATCGTGGCCGGTGCCCGGGACGTTACCATGGCGATCGACGCGCGGCGCTGGCACGCCAACGCCCTGCTCGCCTTTCCCCAGCGCCAGGATCCCGTCGCCTACCACCGTCGCCTGGGCCGCGAGCTTCCCGTGCTCGCGTTCTACCTGTATGAGGCGGCTGGCGGGGTGCCCTATGACGACGCCACCCTGCACGCGATTCTCGATCTGCCCGAGGTGATCGGCATCAAGGTCGCCACCCTCGATTCGGTGATGACCTATCAGCGCATTGCCGCCGTGCTCCGGAGCCACCCCGACAAGCTGCTCGTCACCGGCGAAGACCGCTTCTTCGGCTACTCAGTCATGCTCGGCGCGCGGGCGGCGCTCGTCGGCATGGGCTCGGCGCTGCCCGACCTCCAGGCCGAGCTGCTCCGGAGCTGGGCGGAGCGCGATTTCGGCCGCTTCACCGACCTGTCGGAGCTGTGCGACCGGCTGGCCCAGGTGACCTTCATCGAACCGATGGAGGGGTATATCCGCCGCATGCTCTGGGCTGCCGCCGCCGACGGCGCGCTGCCGACGGAGGCCTGCGACGACCCGTGGGGCCCGGCCCTGCCGCAATCGGAGCGGGACGCCGTCGACGCGATGGTGCGGAGTGCGCGAGCGGCTCGCGGGTGACTTCGAGCGCTTCGCGCGCGCCTTCCCGGCCGACTTCCCCGAGTACGTGCGGGAACGCTACCGGATCGATCTGCGCGCCCGATACCTCGGCCTTTCTCTGCCGCACCCGATCGGGAAGGGCTCGGGCCAGCTCAGCCTGAACCTCGATCAGCTGGAGACCGATCGCGCCGCGGGGCTCGCGTTCGTGGTGCTCAAGACGGTGATCGCCGAGGATCCCTCGGGCGAACGCACCATGGGCGCCTGGGCGATTCACGAGACGAAGATGAAGGTCGAGCCGATCCGCTCCCCGTCCGGGCGGTCGGGGTGGACGGTCACCTGGAAGGGGCGGGGCTGGGACCGTTCGTTCGACGACTACCTCGCGCTGGTCCGCGCGGCCGGCGAGCTGACGCGGGCAGGGTTTCCGGCCATCCCGTCGGCCAAGTTCCACCTGCCGCTTCTGGATGAGCCGTTCCGCAGCGCCGAGTACCGCCACACCACCGTCGCCCTGGCCCGTGCCTGGGGAGAACCGGCGCTGGCGCTGGAGAAGGACTTCTCTCCCACCCTGGCCGGCGACCCCCTGGCCGATGAGCGCGATCGCGTGCTCCGCTGGCTGGCCGAGGTCCCGCGGGAGATCCGCGCGGCCGCCGAAGGCACACCGGTCCGCCTGGCACTCAAGCTGATGAATGCTCGTTACGACGACGGCTTCCAGCTCGCCATGCTCGACGCCGCGGCCGGCGCCGACGCCCTGGTCTGCTTCAACCGGCTCTGGTCTGCCGAGCGTGGCGTCGCCTATGGCGGGCCGGAGCTATCGGAGCGCAACCTCCGGGTGCTGACCGCCGCGGCCGGCCGTCTCCACCCGCACCTGGCCGGGACCGGCGACATCTGCTCCGGGCGGCGGTTGCTGGAGTACGCCCGCGCCGGCTGCGAGTGCGTCCAGCTTCATACCTTCTTCCAGCTTCCGCTGTCGGAATACCCAGCTACGGAGGGATCTCGCACCAGCCGCGCGCTCCACGCGCTGGTCTTCCACCCCGAGCGGGGACTGATCGCGGGCCTGCTCGAGCTGGAGGAGCAGGGGATTCTGCATCGTCAGGGCGGTGAGCTCCGCTTCCTCGATCTGGTGCCCTCGTCCGCTCCGGCGGCCCCCGCCACGCCGTGAGGATCGCGCGGGTCGAGCTCCGTCTGCTGCGGCTGCCGCTGGTGGAGCCGTTCATCATATCAGGCGGCACGATGACCGAGCGGACTTCGCTCGTCGTCATTCTCCACGACGAAGACGGCAACCGTGGATACGGCGAGTCGCCTCCCTTCGAGCTTCCCTTCTACTCCGATGAGACCCTGGCCGGCGCGCGCGACCTGCTCGAGCGGGTGCTGATCCCCCGGATCCTGGGAGTCGAGATCGGCGCACCGGAAGAGCTCGATCGCGCGCTTCGCGTCGGCATCCGAGGCAATCCCTTCGCGCGGGCCGCGCTCGATACCGCGGCGTGGGATCTGGAAGCGGCCCGGCGCGGTACCGGCCTCGCCGTTCTCCTGGGTGAACGCCTGGGCTGCACCCCCGCGGAGGAGATTCCCTGCGGCGTGGCGCTCGGCATCCCGCAGGACCGGTCGATCGAGACACTGCGGCGCTGGATCGCGGCCGCGGCCTCGCACGGGTATCGCCGGGTCAAGATCAAGGTGGCGCCCGGCTGGGACGTCGAGCCGATCGCGGCCGCGCGGCGCGAGCTCGCCGGTACCGGACTTCCGCTGACGGTGGATGGAAACGGGGCCTACGAGTGGCCGGAGCACGAGTCGGCTCTTCGGGCGATGGACGAGTCGGCGCTGCTCTACATCGAGCAGCCGCTCCACCCCGACGAGCTGGTGGGCCATGCCCGCCTGGCCGAGCGGCTTCGCACTCCGATCTGTCTGGACGAGACCCTCAGGGACGCGCGCGCGGCCCGGCAGGTGATCGAGCTCGGCGGCCCGCTGGTGTGGAACGTCAAGGTGCACCGGGTCGGCGGGCTCTCCGAGGTGACCCGGATCGTGGCCCTCGCGCGACAGGCCGGCGCCCGGCTCTGGGCCGGGACGATGCCCGAGTCGGGGCTGGGCTCCCAGGCGGCCCTTGCCGCGGCCAGCCTGCCGGATTTCGTGTACCCCTCGGATCTGGAGCCCAGCAGCCGCTGGTTCGGACCAGGGAAGGACGTCATCGAGTTGACCATGTCCGGCGACGGGCGGATGGCGGTTCCCCGCCGGTCCATCGAACGGCTCCTTACTCCCGGTAAGCTGGTGGCCGCGAGCGCCCCGCTCCTGGATCTTCACCCCCCCGCGCGTTGACGGGGCGCGGCCCGGCCCGTACACTCTAGCACCTACCCTAGCGGCCGTATTCCGTACCTGGAGACTACGTGGTCGAATACGCGCTTGTCCTCGTGCACAGCTCCATGGCGGGCCTCGGGCTGCTCACCCAGCAGGTGAACGCCTGGGTCGGGGACATCAACTGGACCCTGGTCGGCTATGCCGCTGTGTGCTTCGTGGCGTTTCGTATCGCCATGTGGGCCTTCAAGATCCCGCAATAAGCCGGAACCCCTCACCCGGCCGAAGTGATCTCGCCTACAGCACGCCCTGCCTTTCCCATCCCATCCTGACATCGCGAGCTCACTTCAATCCTCGGGAGGATGGTATGGATTCGAGCGTCGGGTTGCAGGTCTGGGCCGCCCGGCTCTGTCTCGCAACGGTGGTAGTTCTGGCATGGGCCGGCATGTACTTCGAGAACATCCGATTCATCGCCCCGGCAGCGGGGTTTCTGATTCTGGCAGTGGTGTGCTACCTGCACCGCTCCGCGCCTTCGCCGGTCCGCCGGCTGAGCCAGTCGGGTCAGTGGCGGTCGCTCTAGTGTGCCGCTGACGCGCGAGCAGGTGCGCGAGGCGGTCGAGCGCGCCGGCGACGAGCACTGGCAGGCGCTGATCCGCCACCACGAAGACGCGTACCCGGAAAGCCGCCCGACTCCTGGCGACATCTGCCGAGCCGAGGCGGAGCGGCTCAACCAACTCGGCCTCGGCGATAACGCCGACCTGAAGCTGCTCGAGACCCGCGTCGAGCGTCTCGAGCGTACCGTCCGCATCACCCACCTGTTCGAGTCCGGCCCCAAGAAGACGCACTTCCTCACCGAACCGTTCGAAGGGTACTCCTAAGCATCACGGTCGGCGGCTACCTTCTCCCCATGCCGCGTACGACTTATCACCTGATCCCCCATACCCACTGGGATCGGGAGTGGTATCTCACCCGGGCCGAGTTCCTGCCCCGTCTCGTCGCGGCGCTCGACGACGTGGTCCAGCGCCTCGGTAGAGAACCGGGGTTTCGCGCGTTCCTGCTCGACGGGCAGACCGTCCTGGTCGAGGACTACCTCCGCGTCCGCCCCGAGCAGGCCGAGGCGGTCGGGGCGCTGGTGCGCGCCGGCCGCCTCCAGGTCGGGCCCTGGTACGTCTTGGCCGACGAGCTCATTCCCTCGGGTGAGTCGCTGCTGCGCAACCTGCTCACCGGCGCCGCCGACGCCGCACGCCTGGGCGGGCGTCTCGACGTACTCTACTCGCCGGATGCCTTCGGACATCCCGCGGCCTGGCCCTCGCTCGGGCGCGAGTTCGGCATCACCTACGGGGCACTCTGGCGTGGCCTCGGCGGCGAGCCGGGCCAGCAGGGCGACCTCTACCGCTGGCGCGACCGGGTCGGCCGGGAGGTGAAGCTCTACCACCTGCCGCCAGACGGGTACGAAGTCGGCGCGGCCCTGCCGGCTGACCCGGCGAGGCTCCGCGCCGCCTGGGCCACCGTCGGCTCGGCGCTCCGCGCGCGGTCCACTACCGCGCACGTCGCCGTATTCGTCGGGGCAGACCACCACGCCGCGCATCCGGATCCGGAGGCGCTTCGCCTTGCGCTGGCGGAGCTGGAGCCCGAGGCGGACGTGCGCATCTCCCGCCTGGACGAGTTCCTCCGGGCCGCCTGGGACGACGCGCCCGAGACGGTGCCGCACCTGACGGGCGAGCTTCGCTGGTCATACGGCTACACCTGGACGCTGCAGGGCGTGCACGGCACCCGGGCGCCGCTCAAGCGCCGGCACGCGGAGGCGGAGCTCAGGCTGGAGCGGCTGGCAGAGCCCCTGGCCGCGCTGGACCGGTGGCGGCGGGGCAGCGACCGCCGGCCCGTCCTCGACGCGGCCTGGCGCACGCTGCTACGGGCTCAGTTCCACGATTCGATCGGAGGCTGTACTTCCGACCCCGTCGCTCGTCGCGTGCTCGCGCGAGTGGAGGACGCCGCGGCCATGGCCAGCGAGGTCGAGCGCGAGGCGCTCCATTCGCTGGCCGGCTACGATCCCGATGCCGCGCGCGAGGCCCCCGCGCAGGTCCGGCCCGAGCTCCTGCTGTGGAATCCGGTGCCCAGAACAAGAGGCGGAATCGTGGTGGCCGACCTCACCTGGTTCCGCCGCGATGTGCTGGTGGGCCCGCCCGGAGCCCGGACCCCGCGCCGGGGCCCCGCACCCACCGAGCGCGACCTTACTCCCGTCCTGGGCGGGGCCTCCTTCCAGATCCTCGGCCGTCGCCGGGCGCACGATCGGCTCGACTCCGCGAGGCACTACCCGGATCAGGACGAGGTCGAAGTGCTGCGCGTGGCGCTGGCCGCGCGAGAGATGAGTGGATTCGCCCTGGGTCGGCCCGGCGCCGCCGACGCGCCCGGCCCGGTGCGGCCGCTCGACGGCGGCATCGGCAACGACCGCCTTGCCGTCGGAGTCGATTCCACCGGCCGCCTCTGGCTTCGCGATCTCACGAGCCAGGTCGAGCTTCCCTCGCTCCTGAGTCTCGAATCGGAGCCCGACGCCGGCGACACCTACACCTTCGCCCGAGGCAAGGGTCGGCCGGAGACGTCCGCCCGATGGGAATCGCCGGTACTGCTGGCAGCGGGCCCGCTCGTCGGGGCCATCGAGACTCGGACCCGCCTCCTTGGCGGCAGAGTCGGCGCGCGGCTGGTCTGCTCGCTCCACGCCGGCAGCGACGTTCTCCGCTGCACGCTGGAGCTGGACAACCAGGCCCGCGATCACCGGCTGCGGCTCCGCTGTGCCGCTCCCGGCCGGGTCCGAGCGACGATGGCCGGCGCCGCCTTCGGGGTGGCTCGACGGGATGTCTCGTCCCCGCGGCGAGCGTACCCGCGGGAGACGCCGGTGACGACCGCACCCGCGCACCGCTTCGTGGCGGCGCACGCACGGGAGGGCGGCATGGTCGTCTTTGCCCCGGGCTTCTTCGAGTACGAGGCCCGGGACGCCGCGGTGCTGGTGACGCTGATTCGGGCGGTGGGGCAGCTTTCCCGCGACGACCTGCCGACGCGCGAGGGCCATGCCGGCTGGCCCATCGCGGTGCCCGATGCGCAGTGCCTCGGCCTCGAGCGCCTGCAGTTCGGGTTCACGCTGACGTCTCCAGACCCTTCACCCGCAACGCTCGCCCGCGACTGGGAGGATCTCTTTCTACCGACCAGGGCGGTCTGGGTTCGCCAGTCGCTCGGACTCGCGCCGGTCGAGGGCGGTCTGGAGCTTCGCGGCGACGACCTGGTGTTCTCCGCCTTCAAGCCGTCGGCGGACGGGCGCAGCGTGATCCTCCGCTGCTTCAACCCCGGCGACCGGCCCGCCGGCGGCGTGGTCGCCTTCGACGCTCCGGTGGGTGCCGTCGTCCGGGTCACCGCCGACGAGCGCGAAGCCGAGCCGGCGTCGCTGGCTGCCAACCGCCGCCAAGTTTCGCTCGCTCTGGCGCCCGGCGAGATCCTGAGCCTTCGGATCGATCCGGAGTAAACCTTCGGCGACCCTGCCTTCATGTTGCCGGTCGCGCTATGTTGTCGCATGCCCGAGTTGCCGGCGCTGCCCTGTTATCCCTGTCCTCACCGGTCTGCCTGTTGCGCCTACGGCGTCACGTTGAGCGACGCCGAGGCTGCCGACATCAGCCGTGAGCACGGCGCCGCCGCCCTGTACCGCACCCGCTGGGGTGAATGGCGTACCCGAGTACGCGGCGGGCGCTGCGTGTTCCTCCAGGACAACGTCTGCACCATCCACTCGCGCCCGTACTACCCCGCGGTGTGCCGCGGATTCCCCTGGATCGATGCCGAGACCGGCGGTCCCTACGAGTTCGACCGCACCATCTGCCCTGAGTTCGTGCTCCGTCCCGAGCTCGTGCACATCCATCCGCCCTCGTGAGCCGTGAGCGCCGCACCCTCGCGCTCGCGCTGCTCCTGATGCTCGCCGGCGCGGGAGAGCCTGACGCCCTGAGGGCTCAGGACGATCCCGCCCTCGCGCGCGCCCGTCGGCTGCTCGCGTCCACCCCGCTGATCGATGGCCACAACGACCTGGCGTGGGAGATCCGCACCTCGCCCACCGCGCCGCGCGACGTCGCGGCCTACGATCTTCGGACGACGACGCGGGGGCACACCGATCTCGCCCGGCTGCGGTCGGGGCAGGTGGGCGCGCAGTTCTGGTCGATCTACGTTCCCGGAGAAGTACGGGACAGCGGGTATGCGCGGATTCAGCTTGAGGAGTTCGACCTGGCCCGCCGGTTCATCGCCCGGTATCCGGACCGACTGGCGCTGGCCCTCACGGCCGACGACATCGAGCGCGAGTTCAAGCGCGGCCGCGTCGCCTCCCTGCTGGGCATGGAGGGAGGGCATGTGCTGGAGAACTCCCTCGGCACGCTTCGGGTCTACTACGACCTGGGTGCCCGGTACCTGACCCTCACCCACAACGTCACCCTCGACTGGGCCGACGCCGCCCTCGACTCGGCCCGCCATGGCGGGCTCACCGAATTCGGTCGGGAGGTGGTGCGGGAGATGAATCGGCTGGGGATGCTGGTGGACCTCTCGCACGTCTCGCCCGGCACCATGAGCGATGCCCTCGACGTCACCGAGGCACCGGTCATCTTCTCCCACAGCTCGGCCCGGGCGCTCACCGAGCACGCGCGGAACGTGCCCGACTCGATCCTGACGCGCCTCAAGACCAACGGCGGCGTCGTCATGGTGACCTTCGTGGACGCCTTCGTGTCCCAGGCGGTGGCCGACTGGGAGACGCGCTACAACCACGAGCTCGCGCTGGCGCAGGCGGCCAATGCCGACACCACGGCCCGCATGCGGGAATGGGAGCAGGCCAATCCGCGTCCCCGGGCGACGCTCGCCCAGGTGGCCGATCACCTGGACCACATCCGTCAGGTCGCCGGACCGGATCACGTGGGCATCGGCAGCGACTTCGACGGCTTCGACCATCCCCCGGTGGGACTCGAGGACGTCAGCCGGTTTCCCTACCTGTTCGCCGAGCTGATCCGCCGCGGGTGGAGCGATGACGACCTCCGCAAGCTGGCCGGACAGAACCTGCTGCGGGTCCTTCGCCAGGCCGAGGCGACATCGTCACGGCTCCGCCGCGAGCGGGAACCCTCAACCCGCACCATCGAACAGCTCGACCACCCCTAGGGCGCCCGCTGCTCTCCGCCGCGCCTCGCCACCACCACCAGGGCGAAGGCGACCCCCATCGCCGAGAAGAGAAACCACTGCACCGCGTAGTTGAGGTGCGGCCCGTCGTCCACCTCTGGAGCGTCGAGCCGCAGCGGATAGCGCGGGAGCGCGCTGTCCGGCGCCTGGCGCAGCGCGATGGGAAGAATCGGGTAGGGAAAGGCGTGCCGGAGCGCCGGGAGATCGAGCCTGGCCCAGGTGGAGCGTCCCTCCACCTCGAGCGGCTGTCCCCCTCCGCTTCCGATCGGCTCCGCCAGGCCCGCCACTCGAAGCTCCCCTGGCTCATTCAACCCTGCAGCGTCGGCCCGGACGGCGTCGGGCGCCGGCACGAACCCACGGAGCACGAGCACCGCGGTATCGCTTTCTCGCAGGCGCAGCGGCGTCACCAGGTACACACCGGGAGTCTCGAGATACGCCTGGCCCCGGATCACCAGCTCGTGGCTTCGGTCGTACCGGCCTGTCCCCACGGTGCGCCGATACGCCAGGCTCGCCGAATCCCGTCGGCCAGGCTCGTCCAGCGAGATCGGTGGCTCCGTGCGGGCCCGAATGATCGCCGCGTTGATCGCCCGCCGCTGGTGCAATCGAGAAAGCTGCCAGATCCCGAGTCGGGCGCAGCCCGCGGACACCAGGAGGAGCACTGCAACGGCGAGCCAGCGCCAGCCGGAGGACGTCATGGGTGTCTGCAAAGGAGGACGGTCGGCGCCGCGGAACGAAACGGCGCAAAATGGTAAGTGCCCGAACGGCAATGACATCGGGAGCCATGCCGCGGAGGTCCGGGGTTTGCCGTAGGCTGGGCGGGCCAGTCCGCAGTCCGTTCGGAACATACACGACCGAGGAATCGCCATGGGCACGATCCGACGCGCCTTCCCGATGGTGACGGCACTCGTGGTTCTCGCTGCGGGCGTGGCGACCGGTCAGGCCGCACCTGGGCCGCGGGCGGGGTTCTGGGGCGCTTTCGGCCTCGGAGCGGGAGGTGAGGCGTACGATCTCCGCGACGGCCTCGGATACAGCGAGCAGCTGTATCGCCCCACTTTCTCGCTCCGGGCCGGCGGAACGGTCAACCAGCACGTTCGCCTCGGCGGCGAGATGCTGAGCTGGATCAACCAGAACGGTGACGCGATCGAGTCTCTCACCAGCGCGATGTTCGTGGGACAGGTGTATCCGTTCTCCACCAGCGGCCTGTACCTGAAGGGTGGCGCGGGGTTGGGCCGGAACGCGGTGGATTTTCCCGATGGATCCGGCGTCGGCGACACCGGGTTCGCCGGCCTGCTGGGTGCCGGGCTGGAGATGCGGGTGAGCCGCCGCTGGTACCTCAACCCCACCGTAGATCTTGTGGAGCATCACTACAGCGGACGCGGGGTCGACAATTACCGGGAGCGGCTGGTGACCTTCGGCATGAGCATCCTCTACCAGAGCGGGCGCTGACGGGATTATTCTGCCGTCAGCCGATGGTGCAGCACATGAATTCTGATTCGACTATTCGGACCGCCGCGTCGGTCCTTCTGCTGGTTCTGGCGGGTTGCAGCAACGATCTGACCCTGCCGAGCAACTCGGGGAGCGGCCTTGGCCTGTCGCAGGTACGCGGCGACGGGCAGCGCGGTA
>DASSML010000024.1:0-7345 GCA_035688895.1 Gemmatimonadales bacterium | reverse complement strand
GAGACCGTCATTGGATCGGCGCCGGGCGCGGCGATCCTCTTGTCCGGAGAAGGCGTACGGCCCCGCCACGCGGTGGTACAGTCCACCTCGGAGGGAACCGCCGCCATCCGCCCGGCCGAGCCGGGGGCGGACCTCCTGATCAACGGCGTCCGCCTGGGCACCGACCCGACCCCGGTCCTGCACGGCGACAAGATCCAGATCGCCGGTCATGAGATCCTGGCGGTTGATCCGGGCCGGGCCGGGAGCACCCAGCTCTTCGACTCCGGCGCCTTCGCCGACCTGATTCCCAGGAACCTCCCCAAGCCTCCGGCCGGCCCGACGGGCGGCCGCCTGGTCTGCCTCACCGACGGCCGGGAGTACCCCATCGAAAGCGGCGCCCTGGTCTTCGGCCGCGACGCGTCGGCCGACGTCGTGGTGAGCGGGAACGAGGTGTCCCGCCGCCATGCCGAGATCAAGACCGGCCCGGACGGCTACATCCTGATGGACCTGAGCGTGAACGGGACGTACGTGAACGGCCAGCGGGTGGGCCGCAGCCATCTGCTGGCCCGGGCCGACGTGATCCGGATCGGCCACGACGAGTTCCGCTTCTACGCCGATGCCGCCCCGGCGCCGGCTCCCATGCCGCCGCGGGCCGCGCCGCCCGAGCCGGTCCGGCCGCCTACGGGCGCGGGTAACCGGCTGTCCGACACCCTCATGGGGCTCCCCGCCGAGGCACTGAAGGAGAGCGAGACGCCGACGCCGGTCCAGCCGACTCCGGCAGTGGCCCCGATCGCCTCGATCCTGGTGCGCACGGGGGCACTGCGCGGCCGCCGCATGCCCATTCGCGTGCCGGTGGTGAATGTCGGCCGGGCCGACTTCAACGACATCGTCCTGGCCGAGCCGAGCGTCAGCACCACGCACGCCAAGCTGCAGCGGAAGGATGGACTCTGGGTCATCAGCGATCTCGGCAGCACCAACGGCACCTATGTCGAGGGTGAGCCGGTCGCCGGCGAGACGCCGCTGCCGCCGGGGGCCACCATCCGGTTCGGCGACGTGGCGGTCCTGTTCGAGCCCCACGACGAGGTCGTTGCCGCGCCCGCATCGCGGGCCGGCACCCAGGTGCTCGACCGGGTGGCCGCCGAGCCTGCACGGGCGTCGGAGGTCGACGAGACTCAGGCCACCGAGCCGCGTCCACCGCGTCGCCCCATCCGCGCCTCCGCGCCCAAGCCAAGCGGGCCGCCGGCGTGGCTCATCGCCCTGCTGGTCCTGATCGGACTGGTCATCGCCTACTTGCTCTTGACCTCCAGCTGACGGGGCCACGTGCGCTTCTCCTGTGCCGCTCGAACTGACGTCGGCATCGTCCGATCGGGCAACGAAGACAACTACCTGATGCTCTCCGACCGCGGAGTCTTCATCGTGGCGGACGGCATGGGCGGGCACGCCGCCGGAGAAGTGGCGAGCGAGATGGCCGTCCGGATCACCTCGTCCGAGATCGGCGCCGTGCGGGGCCTCTCGGACGCGGAGGTGAGCGACCGGATCCGGGAGGCGATCCGCTCGGCCAACGACGCGATCTTCGAGCGGACCCTCTCGGAGCACGACAAGCGCGGGATGGGCACCACCGCCACGGTGCTGGTGCTGATGCCGAGGCGCTACCTGATCGGACAGGTGGGAGACAGCCGAGCCTATCTGCTGCGAGAGGGCCGGCTGCTGCAGCTCACCAAGGACCATTCCTACGTCCAGGAGCAGGTGGACGCCGGGCTGCTCACTCCGGACCAGGCCCGGGTGCACCCGTACAGCAACGTGATCACTCGCTGCGTCGGCGCCAGCGGCGACGTGGTGCCCGACATCTACTTCGGCAGCCTGGAAAAGGGCGACGTGCTGCTGCTGGCGTCCGACGGCCTCACCGGCATGCTGGAGGACGAGCAGCTGAACCGCATCCTCTCCAGCGAGGGCGGTCCCCAGTACTGGGTGGACCGGATGATCACCGAGGCCAACCGGCGGGGCGGGCTGGACAACATCACGGCCATCGTGGTGCGGATCGAATCGGTGGACAGCAACACCGGGGAGCACCAACTCCCCACGGCCGCCGCGGGCAGCCCGACTACGCCGACAGCGGGGCTGTGAGGTCGATCTCCATCTGGATGTCGGCCCTGGCGTACTCGATCCCCGGCTCCATCGGCACCTCGCGAAAGCCGCACTTCCGGTAGAGCCTGATCGCCGGCCCTAAGCGGGTATTCGAGACCAGCATCAGCCTCCGCACCCCGCGCTCGCGGGCGTACCCGATCGCCGCCCGCATCAGCAGCTCGCCGTACCCCCTCCCCTGGGCCGCCGGACTCACCGCCATCTTGGCCAATTCGAGCACGCCCGGCTGGTGCGGCAGGAGCGCGCAGGTGCCCCGCACGCCCTCCTCGTCCACCACGAAGAAGATCTCCCCGCCCGGCCGCACGATGGCGGCTTCCGGATCCCGGAACACCGCCAAGTCGCTCGGCTCGACAACGAAGTAGGTCTCGATCCACTCCCGGTTCAGCCGCTCGAAGTCCTCCCGGTACTCCGCCCGCCAGGTCACCACGTCCGCCATCGCCGAAATCCATCCCTGAAAGTGTGAGGCCGCGCACAATGGGACGCGCCAGGCCGGTCTAGGTTGACTCGACTTTGACCGGAGCGGCGGAGGAGGCAGCATGCCGGAACATCCGATCACCCACGACCTGGCCTACCTGCGGCACGGGATCGTGAACCTGTTCTTCTGGGGCCCGGCCGGCGCCGGCGACCGCGGCTGGGTCCTGATCGATGCCGGGCTCCCCGGCGCGGCCGCGCCGATCACGCGGGTGGCGGCTCAGCGCTTCGCCCCGGAGAGCCGGCCAGCGGCCATCGTGCTCACCCACGGCCATCACGACCACGTCGGGGGGCTCAAGGCGCTGTCGCGTCGGTGGGACGTCCCCATCTACGCCCACCCGCTGGAGCTGCCCTACCTGACGGGCCGGTCGGCGTATCCTCCTCCCGATCCCACGGTCGGCGGGGGAGCCCTGGCGCTGCTCTCCCCGCTGTTCAGTCCCGGCCCCTTCGACTTCCGGCCGATGATGCATCCCTTGCCCGAGGACGGCAGCGTCCCCGGCATGCCAGGCTGGCGCTGGATCCACACGCCCGGACACACCCCGGGGCATGTCTCGTTCTGGCGGGAGGAGGATGCGGCGCTGATCGCGGGTGACGCCTTCGTCACCACCAAGCAGGAGTCGCTCTGGGCGGCGGTGACCCAGCGGGTCGAGCTGCACGGACCTCCGGCCTACTATACCCCGGATTGGGTGTCGGCACGTCGGTCGGTGGAGGTGCTCGCGGGGCTCCGGCCCGAGGTCGCGGCTACCGGGCATGGGCGCCCGTTGTACGGTGCGGTGCTTCGCGCGGATCTGGCCGACCTGGCCCGCCACTTCGAGCGGCGGGCCATGCCTCGCCGCGGCCGGTACGTGGGTCGGCCGGCCTCGGCCGGGGTCGACGGCGTGATCTCGGTGCCCCCGCCGCGGGTGCGGGGCCTCGGCGTGCTGGCGGCAGGCCTCGCGGCCGCCGGCGCGGCGGGCGCGCTGGTCTGGCGGGTGCGGCGCTAGCGTCGGGCGAAGACCTCGGTCCCGCCATCGCGCTGGAAGGCGAGAATCTCGTAGGGCTGGTGCGGCGCGCCCGGCTGAGCCATACCCGGCGCGCTGGCCGGCATCCCGGGCGCCGCAAGGCCGGCGATCTGGGGCTTTTCCTTGAGCATGCGCCGGATATCCTCAGCCGGAACGTGTCCCTCGACGATGTACTTGCCGACCTGACCGGTGTGACACGAGCGCACCTTGGCCGGGACGCCGAGGTTGTCCTTCACCATGTCCATCTCCTCCTCGTCGTGCACCACGGTGGCGAATCCCTGGGCCTTGAGATAGTCCACCCATTCGGTGCAGCACCCGCAGGTGCGGCTCTTGAAGACGGTGATCGTCTCGGGGGCCGATGGCAGGGCCCAGAGGCGCCGGCCGCCGGCGAGGAGAAGGGTGAGGCCGGCGGATTGGCCGAGAAACGAACGGCGGGAGATCATCCGGTGGTTCCTTTCAGTGCGTTGAGAGCGCGCCGACCCGTCGCTCGACTTCCCGGCCGGGCAGCGTAATCAGCTCGAACAGATGCCGCTCCAGCGGAACGGCGACCGGCCGCGCGACGAACACCCGCAGGCGGCGCGCGGTCCGGTAGAGCTCGTCGGCCACCCGCGGCAGCCCGAGCTGCCCCGCGCGGCCCTCGTCGGTGAGCCGCTCCACGGCGCCCGCCCGGGTGCGGAGCGGCAGGTCCACGCTCAGCATGGACGAACGGGACGGAAAATCGAGGAGCAGCTCCCCCGGCGCCAGCCCGACCTCCTCGGCGAGGACGTCTTCCACCCGCTCCAGCAGCCCGGGGTTCTCAACGGGCCAGGCCTGCACCCCTTCGGGGACGTCGCTCGCGGGCAAGTCCAGCGCCCGCTTGTGCAGCCGGCGCGCGCGGATGGCGGTGGCCAGCGGGTCACCTTCGCGGATCAGCAGCTCCATGAGGCCGTCGTCGGTGGCCTCCGCGATGGCGTGGGCGGTGAGCACCCCCCTCGCCACGGCCCCGCGCACCGACCGCTTGAACATACAGGTGGCGGAGCGGACTGCGTGGTGCCAGTAGACGTTCCGGTACATCTGGTACTTGGCGAAGAGCAGGGACTCGAGCGCGCTCACGCCCTTTTCCTGTACCCCGACCTCGATCCGGCCCTGCTCCGTCTCCACCAGGGTGAGGGTGGACAGCAGCCGGTCCACGTCCACCGTCCCATAGGGCACGCCGCACATCCGCGCGTCGCGGCTCAGGTAGTCGATCTTGTCGAGGTCGAGCGATCCCGAGATCAGCCCCTGCAGCGGACTGTCGCTCACGCCGCGGATCAGCGCTCCCACGGTGTCGGCGAGGCCCGGGCCGCCGATCTGGCGGAGCGTGTCCCCCAGCTCCCCCTGCGTGAGCTTGGCGACACCCAGGGCCTCGTGGTGAGGAAACCCGGCCTCTTCCAGCGCATGGGAGAACGGATAGTGACCGATGTCGTGCAGCAGCGCCGCTAGTCGGACCGCGACGCACTCGTCCTCGGCCACCCGGGCGAGCTCTCCGCGCTCCTCCAGAGAGGCCAGGGCGCGCTTGGTCAGGTGGTATGCGCCGAGCGCGTGCTCGAAGCGGGTGTGGGTGGCGCCGGGATAGACCAGGAAGGCGTGCCCCACCTGGCGCACATAGCGCAGGCGCTGCATGGCCGGGGTGTCGAGGGCCAGCAGCGCCGAGCGGTCGAGTCGGATGTTGTCCCACAGCGGATCGCGGATGATCTCGAGCTCCGCCCCGCCGCGGGTGACGCTCACGCCGTGGGGCCGGCCACCGCCACGGTGTCGGGGACCTGGCTCCGGTACTGCTCGAAGTTTTCCCGGAACATCGTGGCCAGCTTCCGGGCCTGGGCATCGTAGGCGGCCGGGTCGGTCCAGGTCTGCCGCGGGGTGAGGACCTCGCCCGGAACTCCGGGGACCGCCACGGGCACCTCGACGCCGAACACCGGATCGGTGCGGAACGAGGCCCCGTCGAGCGCGCCCGCCAGCGCCGCGGCGACCATCGCGCGGGTGTGGCCCAGCTTCATCCGGGAGCCGGTGCCGTAGGGGCCGCCGGTCCAGCCGGTGTTCACCAGCCAGACCTTGGCCCCGTGCTTGGCGATCCGGTCGCCCAGCATCTTGGCGTACACACCCGGGGGCAGCGGCAGGAACGGCGCGCCGAAGCAGGCCGAGAAGGTCGCCGACGGCTCGGTCACGCCCCGCTCGGTCCCGGCGACCTTGGCTGTGTAGCCCGAGAGGAAGTGGTACATCGCCTGGTCGGCGTTGAGGCGCGCGATCGGGGGCAGTACCCCGAACGCATCGGCCGTCAGGAAGACGATGTTCCGGGGCGGGCCGCCGGCGCCGCTGGGCTGATGATTCGGGATGTAATGGATGGGGTAACAGGCTCGGGTGTTCTCGGTAATGCGGTCGGCGTCGTAATTGACGCCGCGCATCGCCGGATCGAGCACCACGTTCTCCAGCACGGTCCCGAACATCCGGGTGGCGGCGTAGATCTCGGGCTCGGTCTCGGGCCGGAGCCGGATGACCTTGGCGTAGCAGCCGCCCTCGAAGTTGAAGACGCCCCGGTCGCTCCAGCCGTGCTCGTCGTCGCCGATGAGCCGGCGCGTCGGGTCGGCCGAGAGGGTCGTCTTGCCGGTGCCCGACAGGCCGAAGAAGATCGCGGTATCGCCGCCCGATCCCACGTTGGCCGAGCAGTGCATAGGGAGCACGCCCTGCGCCGGCAGCAAATAGTTGAGCGCGGTGAAGATCGACTTCTTCATCTCGCCCGCGTACCGCGTCCCGCCGATGAGCACCAGCTTCTTGGCGAAGTTGAGGACGATGAACGTCCCGGTGCGCGTGCCATGGCGGGCCGGGTCGGCCTGGAAGTCGGGCGCGTGCAGTACGGTGAAGCCGGGACGGAACTGGGCCAGCTCGGCGGGCATGGCGCGGATGAACATGTTGCGGACGAACAGGGCGTGCCACGCGTTGGGCGTGATGAACCGCACGGGTACCCGATACGCCGGGTCGGCGCCACCGAAGAGATCCTGGACGAACAGCTCGCGCGCGTCGAGGTAGGCCCGCACGTCCTCGTGCAGCCGCTCGAACGCCGCGGGGTCGAGCCGGGGATTCTTTTCCCACCAGATCCGGTCGGCGCTGCCGGGCTCTTCGATCAGGAACTTGTCCTTGGGGGACCGGCCGGTGTGGGGCGAGGTGACCGCGGCAAAGGCGCCGGCGTCGGTCAGGGCCCCTTCGCTGCGCTGCAGGGCGTGCTCGATCAGGGCGGGCGGCGTGAGATTGGCGTGGATCCGGATGGGGAAAAGGCCCTGGTCCACCAGGGTGAGGCTCTCACGCTGCATGACTGTGGTCTCGGTCATACGCTCCCGTGCGCGTCAGCGCGTCAGAGGGCCGGCCCGCCCGCCCTGGGGGGCCGTCGATGGAGCGGAAAGATCGACGGGAGGCCCCCCAGGTGCAACCTGATGCCATGGTCCGGGGGTGACGAGCAAGTCTCAGGCCCCCGGGCGCCCCGGGGTACCGACTCAGGGCCGAACCGGTTCCAGCGTCGGAGGAAAGTGGTAGACGGCCTCGATGGTTCCCCGGTCCCGGTCGCTGGGCGCCTCGACCACCGGATTGGCGAACATGATGTCGTCCGGGTTGGGCGAATGCTGGAAGATGCCGAGCGCATGGCCCAGCTCGTGGATCGTGGTGAGCGCCAGGCAGGTCTGGGTGGCCGGCTCGTCTTCCGGGAGCACCGGGTCGATGAAGATCCGGATCGGGACCAGGAGCTG
>DASSML010000023.1:0-9274 GCA_035688895.1 Gemmatimonadales bacterium | reverse complement strand
CCCGCCGGGCGCTTTACTTCCAGCCCTGATGTCCGTCGCCACACCGAATTCCGGAGCCACCCGCCTGGGCGAGCCGGAAGGCCTGCGCCAGGCACTGGCCGGCCGGTACCGGTTGGTCCGCGCCATCGGCCGGGGCGGGATGGCGACCGTCTGGCTGGCCCACGATCTCCGGCACGACCGCCCGGTCGCGCTCAAGGTGCTCCACCCCGGTCTCGCTCCCACGCTCGGCCTCGAGCGGTTCCAGCGGGAGATCCGCCTCGCCGCCCGGCTGCAGCACCCCCACATCCTCACCGTGCTCGATAGCGGCGCCGGCCCCGATGGCCTGCTCTGGTTCACCATGCCGTACGTCCAGGGCGAGAGCCTGCGCCAGCGGATGGACCGGGAGCGGCGGCTGCCGGTGGAGGACGCGGTGGCGATCGCCCGGGAGGCGGCCGAGGCGCTGGCGTTCGCCCATGGGGAGGGCGTGGTCCACCGCGACGTGAAGCCGGAGAACATCCTGCTGGGCGCGGGGCACGCGCTGGTGGCGGACTTCGGGATCGCGCTGGCGGTCCGAGGCGGCGAGTCGCTCACCGACCCCGGCCTCGCGGTGGGAACGCCGGCCTACATGAGCCCGGAGCAGGCGGCCGGCGATCGGGAGCTGGACGGCCGGACCGACGTCTACGCGCTCGGCACGGTGCTCTACGAAATGCTGGCGGGGCAGCTCCCCTACCCCGGCCAGGCGACCCGCGCCCTGGTCGCGGCCCGTCGCACCGACGAGCTGCCGAGCCTCGACGCGTTGCGTTCGGATGTGCCGGTCGCGGTGCAGCGCGCGATCGAAGTGGCGCTCGCCGCCGATCCCGACCATCGCTTCGCCAGCGCCGACGAGTTCGCCCGCGCGCTGGGCGGCGGCAGGATGACTGCCGTCGCCTCGTACCGCCATACCGCGATACCGCCGTACCGCCGACCAGCGATCCTCCTCCTGGCCACGGCGCTCGTCTTCGGCATCGTCGCCCTGTTCGCGCTTCGGAGCGGGCACTCCAGCACGCCCTCGGGTCCCCCGGCCACTCGCCACCTCGCCGTGCTTCCGTTCCAGAACCTGGGACCAGCGGACGACGACTACTTCGCCGACGGGATCACCGACGAGATCCGCGGCAAGCTGGCGGCGCTCCCCGGCCTTCAGGTCACGGCCTCGGCCAGCTCGGCGCAGTACAAGCGGACGACGAAGAGCCCGGAGGAGATCGGGCGCGAGCTGGGGGTGGACTATCTCCTCACCGGCAAGGTGCGGTGGGAGAAGGACGCGGCCGGAAATCGAGTCAGAGTGAGCCCGGAGCTGATCCAGGTTTCCACCGCGTCCACCCGCTGGCAGCAGCCGTTCGACGCCTCGCTCACCGACGTCTTCCAGGTACAGGCCGAGGTCGCGTCACGGGTGGCGGCGGCACTCGACGTGGCGCTCGAGTCGAGCACGCGACCTTCGCTGGGCGGCACGCCGACGGCGAATCTCGCCGCGTACGACCTCTACCTGCACGGGAACGAGGTCGCACGCGGGATCGACCAGGTGGCGCCATCGTCGCTCCGGCGCGCGCTCGGCTTCTACCAGCAGGCGGTCGAGCTGGACTCGAGCTTCGCGCCGGCCTGGGCCCAGCTCTCCCGGACCCATTCCTACCTCTATTACATCGGCGTGCCCACCGCGCAGGGTGATGCGGCGGCCCGGGCGGCGGCGGAGCGCGCGCTCTCCCTCGCGCCGCAGCTCGCCGAGGCGCACCTCGCCCTGGGCGACTATTACCAATGGGTCCGGCGCGACGGCACCGCCGCGCTGGCCGCCTACACCCGGGGCAGCAAGCTCGCCCCCAACAACGCCGAGCTGCTCAAGGGGATCGGGCTGGCCGAGCGGAGCCGGGGCAACTGGGAGCTGAGCCAGCAGGTGTTCACCCGGGCGCTCGGCCTGGATCCCCGCTCGGTCTCGGTCGCCCGTCGGCTCACCTACAACCTGACCCGGATGCACCGGCTCCCCGAGGCGCTCGTCGCGGCGGACCGGGCGCTGGCCCTCGACTCCACGGCGCCCGAGCTGTGGGAGTCCAAGGCGATCGTGCTGCTGAGCCAGGGGAAGCTGCCGGAGACGCGGGCCCTGCTGGAGGAGGGGATGCGCCACGCCGATCCCGTGGCGCTGGTGGAGTACGTCGCCACCTACTTCGATCTCTACTGGGCGCTGACCGACGAGCAGCAGCAGCTCCTGATCGGCCTCTCGCCCGCGCCGTTCGACGGCGACCGGCAGACATGGGGTCTGGCCATCGCCGGCACCTGGCTCCTCCGTGGTGACACCGCCCGCGCCCGGGCCTATGCCGACTCGGCCCGCATCGCCGGCGCGGCGCACATCCGCGAGGTGCCGCTCGAGGGCCAGCTCCACGCGCTGCAGGGCACGGCGCTCGCGATCCTGGGCCGGAAGGCGGAAGCCATCCGGGAGGGACGGCGCGCGATCGAGCTGACGCCGCCGAGCATGGACGCGAACGCTCCATACTACATGCAGCACCAGCTCGCGCGGACCTACATCATGATGGGGGAGCCGGAGCGGGCGCTCGATCTGATCGAGCCGCTGCTCCGGGCCAACTACTACCTCACACCCGCCTGGCTCCGGGTGGATCCGACCTTCGATCCGCTGCGGGGCAATCTCCGCTTTCAGCGGCTCACGGCTTCAGCACCATAAGCACGACGATCGCGGCGATCAGCAGCGCCTCGACCGCCCGTGCCCTCAGCACGCCCCGATCATCCAGCGCCGCGCGCAGCTCGGACGTGATCCGTCCCGCCGCGAGCGCCTCGCGCAACGCGGTCTCCCGCTGACGCCGCCGCGGGACCAGCACCGTCGGAATAAGCGGTGTCGGCAAGGCGAGGAGAATCACCGCGGCCAGCGCCCAGCTCGGCCGGCCGCCGGCCGTCCAGGAGATGTGCCGCGCCCACGCGGCGATCAGCCCGGTGACCGCGACGCCGAAGAAGGAGGGAATCACCAGCCGCTCGTCGAACCAGTGGCTCGCGCCGAGCAGCGCGGCGGCGGGCTCGATCGAGCCGGCGCGCGCCGCGCCGCGGAAGGTGACCGCGCGGCCGACGAGGCCGGTGACGAGGCCGAACGCGGTGAAGACGTGGAGGAGCTTGAGGAGGAGGTACATGGCTCGGTGGCTCGGTGGCTAGGTGGCTACCATGGCCATGAGGACGTTGTCGTCCCAGGCGCCGTCAAGATGGCGGGCGCGGCGCTTCACGCCTTCATGAACAAAGCCCAGCTTCTCGTAGAGCCGGATCGCGTTCTGGTTCGACGCGAGCACCTCCAGCTCGATCCGCGTCATGCCCGCCTCCCGAGCGGCCGCGATCGCCGCCTCGGCGAGGCGGCGGCCGATGCCCTGCCCGCGGTAAGGAGCGATCAGCCCCATGCCGAGGCGGCCGGTGTGGTCGAAGCCTTCCATCGGCACCCGCACGATGTCGCACCAGCCGACGACCCGGTCATCCTCCGTCACCGCGATCATCTGGACCCCCGCCCCGCCAGCCAGCGCTCGGCTGAACTCCCGGGTCGCCATGAGCGGAGGGGCTGCCAGGAACGCGAGGTAGCGGCGCTCCCTGGCCACCTCATCCAGGGCGGCGTGGAGGCCGGGGATGTGGGACTCCGTCGTGGGGATTATGCGGATGGACGGCGCGGTGGCGGCCATGGGACCTCCGGCGCGGGTAGGCGGCAGAGGATAGAGCGTGGGCGACTAGGAGGCTAGGAGGCGCGCGAAGCCTCCCTAGCCTGCGATCAGGGCTTCCGCGAACCGCGCGACGCGACTGCGCCGCTCTCCATCTCCACCTCGAACCCGGTGGGCCGACCGTCGGTCCTGGTAAACGAGACGATCACCCCGGGCTCGTTCCAGAACTGGCCGGTAGAGTCACGGCGGGCCCAGGTGAAGGCGTCTTCGCCCGCCGTACTCAGGACGATGCGGTCCCCCTTCCCCGAACGTCCCACCTCGTTCCAGACGAGAGTGTCTCCGGACTCCGCGATGTCGACCCTGGCCCGGCCCGGCTCCAAACCCATCCTAAGCCCATCGGGAAGGGTCTCAGCCTCATAGCGTCCCATGTACGCACGGCGGATTGCGGGATCAGGGATGAGGCCGAGCGCAGGCGCCATTGCCGAGATCCGAAGCGGCACGACCACCGGTCCCCACCGAAAGCGCAAAGTGGTACTCGTGGAGGACATGTCCGGGAAATCGAAAGTGAGGACTTCGGTAGCGGGTCCGCTGTCGGGCCGTACCACCAGGCGGAGCGCCACGTCGCTCGAGTCGGGCCGGTCGGTGTGGAAGCGCCGCGCACGGCGGTGAAAGTTGACGACCCAGCTGTCGGGCTGCACCAGGATCCAGAGGCCGTATTTCCCCTTCGGCAGGACCCGTCCCTCGACCCGGACGTCGTGATCCACCTCGACCGTGGTGGCCCAGTTGGCTCCCGGCGTCCAGTTCTCGCCCCACTGCACCACCCCACCGAACAGGTTGCCGCGCCCGCGCGCGACAGGCCTGTAGTACTCCACGCGGATCGTGGTGCCGGCCACCTGCTGCATCACGCTCGCCTTCTCGCTCAGGCGGCCCTGGGCGCAGGCGGGTGCCATCGGCAGCGCCGCGGCAAGCAGCCCGAGGCACGCGAGCGCGCGCGACAGCACCGCGTCAGGCCCCGTAGCGGCGGTCGACCGCCGATCGGATCTGGTCGAGGGATTGTCCCTTGCCGTGCAGCCGGTAGGCGAGCCGGGCCTGGCCCTGGCAGATGTCGCAGTCCATCGCCATGCCGTCTTCGTAGCAGGAGAGCAGCGAGCGGTGCCCCGGCTGGTCGGCGCAGCCGCACTGGCAGCGGATCCCGTCGAGGACCTCGGGGATGCCGCGTGCTTCGTCGTAGGCTGGAACGGCGTCGGGGTGGCCGGCGACCTTCTCGGACGGCGGGAAGTGCGAGGCGTCGATACCCGGACGGGGATCGGGGTGCGGCCCGGTGGTCCGTGGCCCGCCGACGCGGGCCGAGGCCCGGCCGGCGATCAGCAGACCGGCGCAGGCGCGGGCGAGTGCGCCGAGCATCGCGCGGCGGGTCATGCGCATCCCCTCGGGGGCAGGAGACGCTAATTGTAGGATTGCGGGCGCTGCTCGGGCAAGCAGCGCCCCATTCCTCCTACTGAATCTTCAGTGTCACCAGCGAGCAGCCGACCGTCGTGTTGCAGGCGATCACCTGCACGCCCGAGCCCCTCAGATCAGAGATCACGTCACCGTTGGCGAGGCCGCCGGTGAAATTGAGCGCCTGCTGCCCGAAGCCGATGGACCAGAAGCGCCAGGGCACGAAGTTGTCGTGGCCGACCAGCACCCCGGAGCCGGTGGTGGTGCCCGCCGCCTTGTCGTAGACCAGCTGCGCGACCACCGACCCGTTGTTGACGAAGTTGAGGATCTTCCCGCCCGAGCCGTCGTTGGCGGTGTAGAGCACCGCCTGCGCCGGGAAGCTCAGCGCCAGCGCGTCGGTGGACTGGCCCAGGCGGAGACAGTTGCTGTGGTAAGGCGACGTAGGATGCAGCTGGGGATTCAGCCAGAGCCCCATGTCGCCATCATCGGACGTGACGCACATGCCCTTGCCGTTGTTGCCGACGGTGCTGTCGGCGGCGTAGAGGATGCAGTTCGGGTTGTGCGGCCCGTACTTGGTGCCGTTGGGCGCCGTCCAGGTGCCGTTGGTTCCGCAGGTCCCCAGCCCGTAGCGCGCGGCTCCGGAGGTCTGGAACTCGAGCGCGGTGCTGGTCCCCTCGCTCCCCGCGCTGCCCGTGTCGGACGGCACGTAGATCGTGGTATCGACCGGGATCGGCGTCGGGACGGTGCCATCGGGGTTCGGAATGACCCCGTTGCCGGCGGGATCGTTGTTCACGGCGCCGCCGCCACCACCGCCTCCGGTCCCACCCGTGCCGCCGGTACCACCGGTCCCACCGGTGTTGCCGCCGTCGCCCGGACCGGTCGGATCCCCGCCGTCTTTCCCACACCCCGCCACGGCAAGCATGACGACCAGAACGCCGGACATAAGTCCCGGCAGGAGACGATTCCGCAGCATCTCTGACTCCGAGGTACACGTGGGCGGAGGTCGCCGGGAAGGCGGCCGTCACGGTGTCGCAAAATCGGAGAGAGGAGGAAGGCAATGCCGGTGCCAGATGTCGCCGGATTGGGTATGTCGTTGTGTCACGGGGGGATGGCAATCCGGCCGTCGGCTGCCGCTTGCCGACCTGGTCACGGAATACGCAATGGTGGGGGCTGCAACAGGGGGACGTTGCTACTTTTCGGCGGTGTTCCACCACCTCGAGGGCATCTCATGAATCGACCGGCACGCCGGATCCTGATCGGCGTTGCAGCCGTCTTCGCGCTGCTCATCCTCCTTATGGTTCTGGTCCCGGTCCTCTTCGCCGGGAAGATCTCCGACCGGGTGAAGACCGAGCTCAACCGCACCCTGCTTGCCAAGGTGGACTGGAGCTCGGCCGGCCTCGGCTTCTTCCATGACTTTCCCAACCTGACCCTCACGCTCGACGACTTCTCGATCGTCGGGATCGGGAAGTTCCAGGGCGACACCCTGGCCGCGATCCCCCGCTTCCGGGTCGTGGTCGATCTCCCCAGCGCCATCCGCGCCGGCCTCGGAGGCGCGGCGCCCATCGTGGTCCGGGCCATCGAGCTCGACCATCCGCGGCTCGCGCTCAGGGCGCTGGACGACACCACCGCCAACTGGAACATCACCCGCCCCGACACCACCAAGGCGCAGCCCGCCGAGGCGAGCAAGCCGATGGCGCTGAGCCTCAAGCGCTTCGAGCTCACCGACGCCCACATCACGTTCGACAACCAGGCCGCCCGCCTCAAGGCGGCCATCGTCGGCCTGAGCCAGACCCTGAGCGGCGACTTCAGCCAGAAGCAGGTGGCGGTCGAGACCCGGGCCCACGCCGACACCGCCACGGTCGAGTTCGCCGGGATCACCTATCTCAATCACGTCCGGGTGGACCTGAGCGTGGACGCCGCGGCGGACATGGTGAAGAAGGCGGTGACCCTCAAGCAGAGCGGACTCCGGCTCAACGACCTCACCCTGGCGCTCTCCGGCTCGGCCGCCTCGGTGGGCGACGACCTCGACCTCGACCTGACGTTCGGCGCGCCCAAGACCGACTTCAAGAGCATCCTGTCGCTGGTGCCGGCGGTGTACGCCAAGGACTTCGCGACGGTGAAGACGACCGGCTCGCTGGCGCTCTCGGGCAATGTGAAGGGGAAGTACGGGAAGACCGCCTTTCCCGCATTCAACCTGCGGACCAAGGTGGACAACGCCACCTTCCGCTATCCCGACCTGCCGCTCCCCGCGCGCGACATCTTCCTCGACCTCGGCATCACCAACCCGGGCGGCAGCGCCGACAACACAACGGTCAACCTGAGCCGGCTGCACGTGGTGCTGGGGAAGAATCCGCTCGACGCGGTGCTGGTGCTGCGCACCCCGATCAGCGATCCCGACGTGGACGCCCGGATGCAGGGCACGGTGGACCTGGCCGACCTCCGCCGCACCATCAAGCTGGACAACGTGCAGCAGCTCGCCGGGGTGATCTCGGCCGACGCGGCGGTTCGGACCCGGATGTCGTACGTCGACAAGGGGCAGTACGACAAGGTGGCGGCGCGGGGGACGGTGGACATCCGCGACCTGTCGGTCAAGTCAAAGGCGCTGCCTCATCCCCTTGGTATCACCCAGGCCTCGCTGGTGCTGGCACCGGAGCGGGCCCAGCTCAAGTCGTTCAGCGGCACGGTGGGGAGCAGCGATCTCCGCGCCTCGGGGACGCTGGAGAACCTGCTGGGCTACGTCTTCCGCGACGACGATCTCAAGGGGAGCGCCTCGCTCGCCAGCAACAAGTTCGTGCTGGACGAGTGGCAGAGCGGCGAAGGGGAGCTGAAGGTGATCCCCGTGCCGCCCAAGATCGACTTCGCCCTGGACGCGACAGTGAGCCAGCTCCTCTACGACAAGCTGGTGATGCGCGACGCCCACGGGAAGCTCCGGATCAAGGACCAGCGGATCACGCTGGAGAACTTCTCGCTCAACACCCTGGGCGGCAGCATCGCGATGACGGGGTACTACGAGACCAAGGACACCACCAAGCCCACGTTCGACATGGGGCTCAAGCTGCAGAAGATCGACATTCCCACGGCCTTCGCGCAGCTCACCACGGTCAAGATGCTGGCGCCGGTGGCGGAGTACGCCAAGGGCAGCTTCTCCACCGACGTCCAGATGAAGGGCGCGCTGGGCCAGAACATGATGCCGCTGCTCCAGGGCGTGACCGGGGGCGGAAGCTTGCTGACCACCAAGGTGCTGATCCAGGACTTCCCGGCGCTGCAGAAGGCGGCCGCCGTCACCAAGCTGAGCTTCCTGAACAACCCGACCCTCAACCCGATCAACTCGGGGTTCGACATCAGCGGGGGGCGGCTCCACGTGAAGCCGTTCTCGGTGGCACTGGCGGGGACCAAGATGGATGTGTCGGGATCCAACGGACTGGATCAGTCGTTGGACTACGACCTCAAGCTCGAGGTGCCCCAGAGCCTGATCGGCGCCGGCAACGACGCGCTCGCCGGGCTCGCGTCGAAGGCTGGGCTCGACCTCAAGTCGGCGCCGACGGTGGCGCTCGGCATCAAGGTGGGCGGCAGTGTCACCAGTCCCTCCGTCAGCGCCGACGTCGGCGCCGCCGCGGGTTCGGTGGCCACAGCGGCCACGGACGCGGTAAAGGAGGCGGCCACGCAGAAGGTGACCGCCACGGTGGACTCGGCCAAGCTCAAGGCGATCGCGGAGGCGGAGAAGCAGGCCAAGAAGATCCGGGCCGACGCCAAGTCACTCGCCGCGAAGGTGAAGAAGCAGGGCTACCTGCAGGCCGACTCGGTCGCGGCCAAGGGCGGCACCGGGCTCGGCGCGGTAGCCGCGAACGCCGCCGCGAGCCAGCTCCGCAAGGAGACCGACAGCAAGTCGGCCAAGATCCTGAGTGAGGCCAACGCCCGGGCCGACAGCCTGATCGCGCAGGCGAAACGATAGGGGGGAAGGGGGAAAGGGGAAAGAGGAAGGGGAGGCACCCGACCTGCAGGTGCTTCCCCTTCCCCTTTCCCCTTTCATCCTTCCCCGCTGACTCGGCTACTTGAACAACTTCACATACTCCCCGTACCCCTCCGCCTCCAGCTTGTCCACCGGAATGAACCGCATCGACGCCGAGTTCATGCAGTAGCGCTGGCCGGTCGGCTTGGGGCCGTCGTCGAACAGGTGCCCCAGGTGCGAATTG
>DASSML010000022.1:0-8035 GCA_035688895.1 Gemmatimonadales bacterium | reverse complement strand
GTAGTCCAGCGCCACCTCGAGGCCCAGGGTGCGCGCCGTGTCCACGAAGCCGCGGAAATCGGCAAGCGTTCCGAGCGCCGGGTTCACCGCGTCGTGTCCGCCCGCCTCGTTGCCGATCGCCCAGGGGCTTCCCGGATCGTCCGGCCCGGCGACCAGGGCGTTGTTGGGGCCCTTCCGGTGGGTCCGGCCGATGGGATGGATCGGCGGCAGGTACACCACGTCGAAGCCCAGCGCCGCGATCCTCGGCAGCGCGCGGGCGGCATCGGCAAAGGTGCCGTGGCGGCGCGGATCGCTCGTCGCCGAGCGGGGAAAGAATTCGTACCAGGCAGCCACGCCCGCCGGGCGTCGGTCGGCCCGCACCCGGAACTCTCCCTCGGCCCGGGTGAGGCCTTCGAGCGGGGCGTACAGCGCCATGAGCCCGAGAAGGTCCGGGGACAGTGCCGCGCCGATCCGCGCGGTTGGATCGGCCCCGACGTCGCCCACGACGGCGGCGTACTCCAGAAGCCGGGCGTGATCGTCGCCTCGGGCGTGAGGCTCGGCCGCGCGCACCAGCTCGGCCCCCTCGATCAGCTCGGACCCGACGTCCTGCGCCGCCCCGACCTTCTTCTCCAGCTCGCCTCGCCAGCTAGCGAACCGGTCGATCCATCCTTCGACCGTGAAGCGCCATTCGCCGGCCCGGTCCAGGGGCACCGTGGCGTACCAGCGATCGTCGTCGAACACATAGGTGAGGGGGACGCTCGAGGGTCGGCGATCGCCGGGTGGCCACACCAGGACGCGCGCGGCCAGCGTGTCGTGGCCGTCCTTGAAGATGTCGGCGCCCACCCGCAGCTCGTCGCCCACCAGTCGCTTGACCGCGTAGCGGCCGGCGTCGACCGCCGGTGTGATGCCGCGGACGACCAGGGAGGGGGGATCCGTGTCGGGGACGCGCTCGGCGATGCGTCGCGAGTCCATGGAACCCATTGTAGCGCGATCCGGATCGGTCGAAAACCCCCGCGTGCGGGCGCGCGTGACCTGCGTCACACGCCTGCGCCGGGCGGCGGGTGGATCTCGTCGTGCTGGATGTCGTCATGTCGGTGACGAGCGGTGGGAACTACAGACCGCGGCGGAGCTCGCGGATCCGGGTGAGCCGTGGCAACACCACGGCGAGCGTCGCGGCGGTCCAGAGCACGGTGAATCCCAGCTTGACCCCTGGAGCGGACCGGCCGAGGCCCGCCAGCGCGTAGACCCCGAAGAAGACCGCGTCTACCGCGACCACCAGCCCGATCAGCAGGACGAGCTGACGCCTCACTGCGCCGAGGCCGGGGCTGCGGGCTGCAGATATCCGACGCACCAGGCGACCTCGATCTCCAGCCGCTCGATCTCAGCCTGGTTCTCCGCCAGACAATCCTGCAGCTCGCGCCCGCCCGAAGTGGTCTGCAGTACGGTGACGAGCTCCTTCAGGCCGGCCAGCTCGAAAGTGAGGAGCTGGTGGTAGCGAGCCGCCGCATCGGCACGGAATGGCACCAGTCTCCGTAGCTCCGCCTTGCGGTCGAGCGTGTGCTCGATCGAGTGCCGTGCGGCGTAATCTTCCATCTGGATCCGGGGACGCCGCCGCTCCAGCGCCGGGGCGAGGAAGGGTAGCCGGCGACGATGATGGGCCCTGATCTGCTCCAGGGCGTCGAGGACCGTCCGCAGGAGGGGCATCGGGTCCGTGGGAGGTCAGCCCCGGTCGGGCCAGGCCGATCGGAGATAGAGACTCACAATGACCATGATGAGCCCGGAGAGGATCGAGCCGGGACCGCCGTAGTTCTCGAACCGGAACGGGATCCCATGCGCGCCACCGGTTCCCTGCACGATGGTGAGCACGCCGAGCACGATGCCGGCCAGGCCGAGCAGGGTGAGCAGCAGGAACAGGTTGCGCATCCGGACCTCGAATGGAGGGGTCGAGCGGAGGGACGGCTTGGATGAAAGCCTGGACCCGGCCCCGCGGCAAGAGGCGGAGGGCGCCGGTTACTGTCGCCCGTAGGTGTGATTGGCCTCGTCGGCGGCGTGCTCGAGCACATCGACCGTCTGCGCCGACAGGCCGCTGATCGGCCGTTGCTGGGTCAGTCCGACGGTGGTGCGGTCGGCGAGCCCGCCGAAGATGACCAGGGCAGCGAGATAGGCCCCGGCCCGGGTGGGATGAAATTGGTCGGGACCGTAGAGCTCGATCTCGGGGTGCGCCGCGAGCACAGCCTGCCAGGCGCGTCCCGCCGGCAGGAGCACGGCGTCGTTGCCCTCCGCGGCGGCCGTATACGCGGTCACCACGCCGTCCCAGTTTCCGCCAGCCGGTGGCCAGACCATGTACACGGCCGGCCGGGCGCCGGCCGCCCTGATCTTCTCGGCGAACCGGCCGGTCCACTCGAGCAGATGCGCCTGGCTCTCCGGGAGGGACGATGGCCCCTGCTGCAGGACCACGGCGTCCCAGCCACCCTTGGCGATCGAATCGAGCGCCTCCCCGTCGTTCCAGTGGTCCTCGAGGCTGTAGTCGGGCTTGGCGACGTAGGCCGACCGCACCCGATCCAGCCCCGCCGCCCGGCCCAGCCCTTCGACGAACGCGGGGAGGTTCTCGGTATACGTCAGGCTGTTGCCGACGAAGAGAACCGACAGGCTCTCGCCCAGATCGGGCGGACCGGACGAGGAGCCGCAGCTGAGGAGTCCGAGGAGGAGGAGCGGGAGCAGCCCCCTGACGCGGCGGTCCTCCAGACCGACGGTCACTCGCCGCCGCCCTCCGCCAGCTCCTCGAGGTAACCCACCCCGACGTGGGCGCCCCCGTCCGGCGCCGCCGCGACCTGCATCGCGTGCACCAGGATCGGCGCCAGCGCCGCGGCCTGGGCTTCGGAAATGCCGCCCGGCGCGAGTCGGGCGAGGGCGGTCGCCGCCTTGTGCACCAGGTGCTCCTGGGTCGCGGCGTTCCACCGCACCAGAAACTCCCGGGTGTTGTGGGGTCGAGGCTCGTGCTGGTCCATTGTGACCTCTACTGAAAGGAGTCAGGCGGCGGGCGGAGCGCCCAGCGCCTTCCGCAGCAGTCCGATCTGTCCACCATGATAGGCATCGTGCTGCACCAGCCCCTGCACCATCTCCGCGTAGGTCACGCCCGTGCCGAGCGGCGCGTCGCGCTCGGCACCCACGCGCTGGGTCCAACGCTCGGCGGGGAGGCGCCGAACCGCGTCCACCAGGGCGACGTGGGCACTCCTCAGTCGCGCGAGCGCCGCGGTCCACGCGCCGGGCGACACCGCACCGGCTGGGGGCCAGTCGCCCTCCGCGGGCATGTCCGGCTCGGCGCCGCCCAGACGACGGGTGACCTCTCCGGCCCAGGCCGTGAGGTGCAGGACCAGCTCCCAGATGGAGTGCGCCTCGGACACCGGACGTGCCGCCGCCTGTTCCGCGGTCAGCCCCCTCAGGTTCTCTTCCAGCGAGGCCCCGTGCCAGGCGGGGCCCGACAGAGCGCCCTCGACCTGCGTGGCCAGCCCCAGCGCGTCCATCCGACTTTCCCCCGTGCAGAAGCTGATGCTACGTCGGCCGCCCGACCGGCGCCACCCGGTGCAGGACCATGCAGCCAGCGGGCGCATGGAACTTGCTCATCGACGGCGTCTCCCACCCTGGAGCTTCGCATGCGCCGGCCGCTCGCGGTGCTGTCGCTGGCCGCCCTTGCAGCCTGCAGTGATCAGAGCGCCGGCCCGGACCAGCCTGGCGGCGATCCGCCGGTCATCCCCGCGCCCTCCGGACCGCTTCCGTCGGTGGGCGGCTGCCAGGTCTTCCCCGCGGATAACGCCTGGAATCGTGACGTGAGCGGCGATCCGGTGCACCCTAACTCCTCGGCGCTGATCGGCCAGATGCTGCCTGACCACGCGCTCCACCTCGACCTGGGAACGGACGAGGAGTACTACGGCATCCCCTATACGGTGGTGCCGGCCGGTCAGCCGCTGGTGCCCATCCGCTACGGCACCGACGGCGCGGACTATTCCGACGAGAGCGATCCCGGGCCGATGCCGATCCCGCTGGACGCGCCGATCGAGGGCGCCAGCACGGCAGACCCCAACCCGACCTCGGGTGATCGCCACCTGCTGGTCGTGCGCCAGGGCGATTGCACCCTCTATGAGCTCTACAACACCGTGCGCGACGGCGACGGCTTCCGGGTGAGCTCGTCGGCGATCTGGCCGCTCACGGCCAATCACACCCGTCCCGCCGGGTGGACCTCCGCCGACGCCGCCGGCCTTCCGATCCTGCCCGGCCTCCTCAAGTACGACGAAGTGGCGGCCGACCGGCTGCACCACGCGCTCCGCTATACGATTCCCCAGGTACGGCGGGCCTACGTCGCGCCGGCGAGTCACTGCGGCCAGTATGGGGACGCTGCCCTGCCAGCCTATGGCACCCGGGTGCGGCTCAAGGCGGGCTTCGACCTTTCCGGCTACACCGGCGATGCGCTGGTCCTGCTCACGGCGATGAAGCGATACGGCCTCATCCTGGCGGACCAGGGGAGCGCCTGGTACGTGACCGGCACCTCCGACCCGGCCTGGTCCGACGCGCTCGATCAGCTCCGTCGGGCGCCGGTCCGCGGGAGCGATTTCGAAGTGGTGGCCTCGGGGCCGGTGACCGCCTGCTGAGAATCACCCGGCGTCCCCGGCCGGTCTCGCGCTGCCCAGCTCGGCGGGGCGCACCGCGCCTACGCCAGCCGCATCCCCAGTCACGAACCGGCGATGGTAGTCGAGCTGGCCGAGATGAAACGCGAAATGGCTGCACAGGTGGAGCAGGTAGTCCGCCGTAACGATCCGCCGCTCGCTGATGATCTCGGGGAAGTCGGTCGAGGTATCGATGTCGGCCCCGGCCGCGGCCCGCACCGCCGCGCGCGCGGCCTCGATCCGCGCGAGCAGCTCGGCGCGCGGCACTCCCCGCTCGGCAAATTCCGCCGGCCGGTCGCGCACGTAGCCCGTTCCTCCGAGCCGTGCGCCGAGATAGTGCCGGACGTTGCCGGCAAGGTGGAGCGCCAGGGTGCCGGCTGAGTTCGGGACCCCGGGCGCCAGCCGCCAGAGATCGCGCTCGTCGGCATAGGCCGCGACCTCGCGCGACAGGGCGCGCAGGTCCCGGTCCAGGATGGCCGCGGCGTAGGCGAGCAGCACGGGTCGACTCCTTTAGCGGCCGGCCCGGACGCTGAGCGGCCACTCGATGCGTCGACGATCGGCGGGATCACCCCACAGCGGAGTCAGCCGATCGGCCAGGGCGGGCATCGGATCCACCCCGGTCGTGGTGCGGCAGCGGGAGGTAGCGGACCAGGTGCCGATGTAGCCCAACATCTCGTCCAGGTTCCAGCTCACCACCATCGGCGGCGGCGCCAGGGGCACCTCCGCGAACGGAAAACGCAGCGTGCGGTAGCCGGTCTCGACCCAGCGTCGTTCCGGCGGCCAGTAGGGACCGACGACGCGATCGTAGTAATCGTCCAGCACTTCGTCGACCGCCCCGCCGTCGACGCGATGGCGGCCATAGGTCCACACCGCGACCACTCCTCCCGGCGCCAGCAGCCGGCGAGCCTCGGCGTAGAACTCCGGCAGCTCCAGCCAGTGCAGCGCCTGCGCGACCGTGATCAGGTCGAAGACGCCCGAGCGGAAGGGCGCCGCCTCCGCCTGGGCGACCGCATAGCACACGCGCGGATGCGAGGCGGCCGCCCGCACCTGCGCCGCGCTGGCATCGGTGGCGAGCACCGCCTCGAAATGACCCGCGAGGCCGAGCGCCGCCTGCCCGCTCCCAGTGGCGCAGTCCCAGACCCGTCTCCGCCTGACGGGCAGGGCCGCCAACAAGGTGAAGAGCCCCTCGGGGTATCCCGGTCGGTGCTCGGCGTAGGCCGAGGAGAGAGAGGAGAAATGATCGCTGAACGGTCGCACGATCAGGTCGCCGTTCGCGGGAGCACCCGCGTGAGGCCCCAGGTCAGCATTCCCAGACCGACGAGCTGCACCAGGTGATAGATGCCGTTGTGGTCGAACGGCCAGATCAGCCGGACCTCCAGGTCATCGATCGCCTGCACCGCTCCGGCCGCGAGCGTGACGGCGAGGCCCGCCGCGACCAGACCGGCGCCCGGTACTCCTTGGGCGCCGAGACGGAGGTACACGGCCAGCGCGAATAGCAGGGTCCCGGCCTGGAAGAGGACGAAGACCAGGAAGTCGCCTCCGGTAAGCCGGGTGGCCAGATAGAAGAGGACCGCCAGTCCCAGCATCGGCAGCAGAAGCCGGCCCGCGACGGCGGCGCCCCGCCAGCTCGCGACCGCACCCACGACGAAGAGCGATACCGTGACGCCGAGGAGCAGGAAGAGCGGCTGCCAGAGGAGCTCGCGGGTCTCGGTTGCCAGAGCGAGTCCGTGCGCCACGGCCCCGAAGGCGGCTCCCGCCGCGGCGGCAACCAGGGCCGCCTGCCAGACCCGACGGGCGAACGACGGGGCCGCCCAGCGTCCAAGCGCGGTGACCGCGACCATCGCCGCCAGGGCGAGGATCAGATCGGTCACGGCGGTTGTCCGCTCGGTGGTGGAGGCGATCAGCTCCACCGGGTGATGCCGGCTACGAATCGCCTCCCGTCGACTGCTTGACCACCACGATCTCGGTGGCCTCCACGGGGACATTCATACCACGCAGCACCAGCCACACCAGTCGCGCGGTGCCGAACGACCGGACGGTGATCGCCACGCAGCCGGGCGCCGATCCGGGGCCGACCTCCTGGGTCCCGGCCAGGTCGAGGGCCACGCGGGCGCGGGGCAACAACTCGTCGGTGGACAGTCCACTTCCATTGCACTTGAAGTCGCCGCTGCCGAGCGCGGCGGAGCCGAGGGCGGCCAAGAGGGCGAGAGTCATCGAGGGCTCCTGTGGGGGATGGCTTCAACTTACCGCGCGCCGGGACGGCGCTCCAGGGTGGATCAGGCGGGTGGTACTACCGCGATGCATTCGATCTCGACCCGGGCGCCGAGGGCCAGGCCGGTGGCCCCGAAGGCGCTCCGCGCGGGCCGGTGCTTGGAAAAGAAGCCGGCGTACACCCGGTTCATGTCGCCCCACTCCTTCATGTCCGCCATCATCACCGTGCAGCGGATCACGTCGTCGAGAGTGGCGCGGCTCTGCGCCAGGATCGCTCGGATGTTCTCCATGGTCTGCCGGGTCTCGGGTCCGATCCCGCCCGGCACCAGGTGGAGCGTGCTGTCGGTACCGATCTGCCCCGAGAGATACAGCGTCGATCCGACCCGGGCGGCGGCGGAGAACGGCAGCCGGCCGCCGCCGGTCATCGGCAGATACTCCACGGCAGGGCGTGCCGGCTCACCCGTACAGGCGAGCACACCCGCGAGGGCGAGGACCGCGACTCGGCCTCTCACCGCACGTCGTACACCAGGTTGTTCATGTATTCGATCGTCGCCTGCTGATCCCGCAGCTGGAACGCCAGCAGATCCCCGATCGTCACCATGCCCCCGAGCGCGCCGTCGTCCACCACCGGGAGATGACGAATGCGCCGGCTGGTCATGAGCTCGGCGCACGCTTCGATCCGGGTACTCGAGCCGCAGGTGATCGCCGGCGTGGTCATCACTTCGGCCACGGTCGTGCCGCCGGGCGGTCGCCCGGGTACCACGACGCGACGGAGCACGTCGCGCTCGGTAAAGATCCCGGTCAGCACGCCGTCGGCCAGCACGACCACGCCGCCGATGCCGCGCTCGTTCATCCGGCGCGCCGCCTCGAGCACGGTCGCCGTGGGCGGGACCGACACCACCTCGGTCCCCTTGCGGGAGAGAATGTCGCGCACGGTCGCCATGGTCATCCCCGTGAGAGAGGTGCTTGAGTCTACCGCGACGGTCCGGCCGCCGCCACCGAGTCAGGGCGACGGGCAGGAGACCGGACCCACCTCCTGCACCGTGGGATACTGGATGACCCGGTCGGCGACGGTGGGGTCCAGATCGGCGTTGGGCACCCGGAGGTAATACCCGCCGGCTCGGATGGCATCGGCCGGTCCGGCCAGTTTGCCGCCCACGGCCTTTGCCAGCGCCAACTGGTCG